>RECI01000030.1 GCA_007694095.1 Balneolaceae bacterium
TTGACCCGGGCATAAATCAAAGACACTTCTCCCCTCTGCAAACTTTCCGTAACTTTCTGTTCAACCATTCAAACCAACCATTTTATAGATTGGCATACACCCTATCAGACTTTGACTACCATCTTCCCGAAGAACTTATCGCCCAAAAACCGTCAACGCCAAGAGACCACTCACGTTTGCTGGTATATAGCAGAGAAACCAAGACCATCACAGATGATGTTTTTTACAACATTGGCAACCACCTGCCGAAAAGCACTTCATTGGTGGTAAATAACAGCAAAGTTGAAAAATGCAGGCTTCTCTTTGGCGATGGGAAAATAGAAGTATTTGTGACAAAAGCCGTGAACAACACGATGGTTGAAGCGATGGTGAGGCCCGGTAAAAAATTCAGGACCGGGAAAATCACTACTCTTGCTGAAGGCATCAATGCAAAAACACTTTCAGTAGCCGAAGACGGTATCCGGACACTGGAATTGAATCTGCCTATGGATCATGAGCTTCTTGAATCATATAAGTACACACCATTTCCGCCCTACATAAAACGGGATGAATCGCTCGCATCCAGGTACCAGACCGTTTTTGCCAAAGATGAGGGGAGTAAGGCAGCCCCCACGGCCGGTCTTCATTTTACCCCTGAACTGCTCGAAAAACTCCGGCGGCGGGGCATTGAAAAAAAGGAAATTACCCTTCATGTTGGCCTTGGTACATTTGCCCCGGTCAAATCTGAAACCATTGAAGAGCACATCATGCACAGTGAATGGTACCGGGTTACGCCGGAACAGGCTGAGGAGCTGAACCGGTCGGACAGTATTACAGCTGTCGGTACAACCAGTGTGAGAGTGCTGGAATCGATGCCCAAAAAAGAAGGACGTTTTATTGCCTGTTCCGGTGAAACAGATATTTTCATCACACCCGGCTACAGGTTCAAATCGGTGGATCATTTGATCACCAATTTCCACCTGCCAAAAAGCACCTTGCTAATGCTGATCTCCGCCTTTGCAGGATTTGAGGAGACGCGGGAGATCTACCGGCATGCAATTAAACAAAAGTACCGTTTTTACTCCTTTGGCGATGCAATGCTGATTCTTTGAAAATGACCCATTTGATGGTATAAACGTTGATCCCTGTATGCGCAACTTGTGTAGAGAGAAAAAGACGATAAACAGAATGGCAAAAAACCAGTAAAGGAGGTTTCCTGCTTCTGACAATATCTGGACTTGATATATTTATTTGGCCGGTCAACTCTGAAAGGAGTCCCAACAACCCTGTCGGTACACTCTTTCAGGTTTTCCTGATCTTTTCACTTTTTCCTGATAACTCGTGTGTCATTCCGTCCATGAGCTGCCGGTATCATCTTCTTCTGTGTCGTACTGCTTTTTATAAGCCGTTGTAATCCGCTGGTTCAGGTGCCTCTTGTAATGTTGATACTCATATAAACGCACGGTGAAATCCGAATGGTAAACCCCGTCATTGCAATCCACATGCAGCCTTGTTGGGTCTTCTGTTTCAGAAATAATGACGCGGATATTTCCGAGTTTATATGATTCTACTTCTTTACTCATGATCATTTTCGGTTTTTTTAAAAGAGAAAATACATTTTTTGAATTTAACAGGACGAATTCAGATTTTAATTCCTTACAAACAATTAAAAAACCGATATGAAACTACTTTTACCTTTATTCACTTTACTACTATTTCTTTCAATTGCATGCGGTGAAGAGGAGATACGCACCGACACAATCACTGAAATTGAAGCGGTATCTCCTCATGATGAATTTTTTAACAATCTTTTGGCACTGTGTGGTGAATCGTTTCTCGGAGCATCCACTTACCCTGAAGTTGAGGATCACGTGCTTGTTGGAACAGAACTCCGGGCCCATCTCTCATCATGTGATGAAAATACCGTTAACATCGACCTTATCCGCGGCGGCGACACATGGCATGCCACATGGATCGTATCCAAACGGGACGGCGGGCTCCATTTATATCATGACCATATCGGGGAAAAAGAGTACCCGGAAGGTGAAGAGCCTCTTACCGGGTATGGCGGTTATGCTGATGACCGCGGATCTGCCACTACCCAATATTTTCCTGCTGATGATTACACGGCAGAGATATTGCCTGAAGCATCTACGAACGTTTGGATGATGGATCTCGATCTTGAGAATGGTACATTTGTTTATTACCTGGAGCGCCACAATACACCCCGTTTCATGGCGGAGTTATCTCACGTTCAACAGGAGTATTAATCCGGCCTGAAAGTTAACCGTACCGGCATACCCTGACCCGGTCTGCTCAGAAAGTTTTCCACGATCAGGTCTATTGTAATTTCTTCAATATTTTCCTGGTTCAAATCCGAGATATATATCTCGGTTGAGCCCAGGGGAGGAACAGTTAACCTCTGAAAGAACTCAACCGTTTCATTAGCTCCCGGTTTACCGGTTAGCTTAATCGGAATATCGGAATGATTTCGAAGTACAGCAGAAAAGGAGTGCCGGTTCCTTGTTACCGATTCAATTTCGAAGGATTCCTGAAACAGAGCCATCAGGTGTTCTTCGCGGCCGGCAATCAGGTTGTCAAAGTATGCTGCGGTGCGCTGATTCATCATCGCCTCTTTGATGGCCTTCACAGAACGTTCTTCGGCGAAAACAAGTGTCATTGCACGTCGTTCACCGGCAGCAAAATCGATATCCATGCCCATCGGATTGTGTGCATCTGATGAACCCATAATCGCCAGCCCATAATCAAGGGACCACTGATGGGCCTCCGGACTGTAATAGTTTGGCAGCAGCCCGTTAATTACTTCAATACCGTGGAGCATATCATTTTCCAGAAGCCATGTGTGTTCATCATGCCATTGTGCAGGGCCCGGCTGCTGGTTATTCCAGCCGGGGTGATTCCATAGCATAAAAGCCCCCTGATCTCTTGCGGCACGAAAAGCATCGCGCCACTCGGTGACCACCAGTTTATTGGAATCATCATGAAAAAGTGCATTAAAATGGCCGGGCGGCATTGAGCGGGTGATTTCATTACCCCGAATCAGTAAAACATCTCGACGTTCGGCAGCAGGCCTTGCCACATCATAAGCACGGTTATGATCGTTCACTACCACATCCCGCTGAAACGGCCGGTATTCAATATGTTCGGTCAATGAGATAGCATCAATCCCCTCACTCCACGCTTCTTCAACCCGGATGGTTGGCCAGACAAGGCCGTCAGAAAAAACGGTGTGCAGATGCGGGTCGAACGTAATGGTCTGATATCCTAAAATATCAGGGATACGAATAACGTCCGGATTTTGAGCGTTACCGGCAGATAACAGTAGGAATAAGAAAGACGTAAATAGCAGCGATAAACTTTTGGCCATTGACTATAGATGATGGAGTTTAGTTAGATTAATCTTCAATTTAGCAAAATGACCGCATTATTGCAGGGATCCGATTTCAAAAGATGTACAATAAATTGCACGTTTGGTACAAATTCCCCATGAAGATCCATTCGGATATTTTGAGGTGCTGAAGAAGGTATTCCGCAAGGCACTTGACGAATCCGAGCCAACAGCTGGCGGATCAGATGAAAATAAAGGGTAACAGCACGACCACCGGTATGTATTTTTTTACAGATGTTTTGTCCCATAGGGATCTGCCTGTCGGCTGATAAGGATTTCATGTTTTTCGGTTCATACATACAGAGCCCTAT
>RECI01000211.1 GCA_007694095.1 Balneolaceae bacterium
GCATTTTATCTGTACTCGAAAGGAATCCAAATGGATGAAATTACCCTGATGAGAAAACTTAAAAACGAATTATGAAATTACATTTGATCACAATCATTACCGTGCTCTTTATGGCAGTGAGTACTTTAAGTGCTCAGAACATAAATATCGGTACGAAAATAGGTCTGAATTCATACACGATAAATACGGACAATAGCTCTAGTTTTGACTCAAAACTCGGGTTGCATGCAGGTTTACTTGGCCATATTCACCTGAACAGTCAGTTTGCTTTACAACCTGAACTCGTCTATTCCATGCAGGGTGCAAAAAGTGGCAATACCGATATAATGCTGGATTACATCAATATACCGGTGATTCTTCAATATATGTTTGATAATGGCTTCAGAATACAGGCCGGCCCACAGTTAGGATTACTTGTCAGAGCAAAAGCGGAAAACAACTCCTCTGTCGACATTAAAGATGATTTTAAAACCATCGATGCAGGATTAAGTTTTGGTGTTAGTTATGTGCATCCGCCCACAGATTTTGGCATTGATTTAAGATATAATCTTGGATTAACTGATATCTCCGAAAGTTCAAATGTTAATTCAACCAACAGGGGATTCCAGATAGGTGTGTTTTACCTTTTTAATCATAATTAATGATGTGGCAGCGATCACATAAGACAATCAAATTTATTCCGGCAGGAAATGAATTGGCATGTAATAGCCAATTCAGAGCCTCGCTTAATTTTCACTAATGAAATAAATATCAAGATTAAAAGACTATGAATATCATAAAATCATCATTAATCAAATCGATGTTACTGGCTGTAGCCCTGTTAGTTTCAGGTTGTAATAATTTGAGCAATACAACCAAAGGAGCAGCAATTGGAACTGGAGCCGGGGCGGCTGTTGGTGCTGTAATTGGTAAAACACTTGGCAATACTGCCGCCGGTGCCATTGGCGGAGCGGTTGTTGGTGGCACTGTTGGTGCTATTATTGGAGGCAATATGGATAAAAAAGCCAAGGAATTGGAAGAAGAGATGGACGAAGTTACAGTTCAGCGTGTTGAAGAAGGAATTGCAGTCAGCTTCGATAGTGGTATACTATTTGACTTTGACTCATCAACTCTGCGACAGGAAGGATACGATAACCTTCGAAAACTGGCAAGAATCATTAACCGTGATAATGACACAACTCTTATGATTGTTGGCCACACTGATTCAAGGGGTGACGAGAATTACAACCTGAGGTTAAGTGAGCGCCGTGCTCAGTCTGCGAGTTCTTTCATGATTTCCCAGGGGCTTGCATCGTCCAGAATCCAAATCGCAGGCAGAGGAGAATATGAACCTATTTCAGAAAATGAAACAGAGGCAGGAAGACAGAAAAACCGCCGTATTGAGGTGGCAATATATGCCAGCCCGGAGTATGTAAATAAGCTGCAATCAGAAATCTGATATACTGTCAATTCTGAAGTGTCTTCATTCGACAATCCGGTATTATGCAGTGTGTTTGTTGACTAAATCATACATAAAGCCATGCAATTTATTTTGTATGGCTTTTTTTATCACTTGCTTTTTCTTCGAAAAAATCTTGCTGTTTTGTTGCCATTAGGACACCAGGTCAAAATGCAGCACAAAGGTTTTGGACTCGGGGGCCCGTTTACAATCTCATATCGCTATCTCGGGATCTTGATCCATGTGCCGCTTTCGATACGCTCATCAAGCCCCACCTGGTTCATAATGGCAATATCTTCCGGTGTAACGTTTATAACGAGGTTTTCGAGATTAGCGGGAAGAAAGGACCGGAACGTGCCGGAACGGGTGGTTTTTACGGCTTGCAAACGAACCGGCTGTATATTCAATATCCCTGAATCGGTCAGTTGCCTGAACCCACTGGTTATCTCTTTAAAACGAGGTCCATAGGTTCCATAATTATCAACAGTGGTATAGTTTATAAACCGGTATATCATCCCATCATACTCTATTGAATAGAGATAAAATTTCAGCGCGACTCCGTCCTGGGTTTGCCCCGTGGCTTCTGCCTGGAAAGCCTGAAGACCTCTGTTGGTTATACCTGACTTTCCTGTTGTGGTGATCCCATCCTGGTTTAAAAAAACATTAACCGAGGCCTCAGCACCCGCCGATTCGTTGTCCAGAGTCATAATTGAAACCGCATTCTGATCATTATTTACAACAGCTACAAGCGATCGTTGATTAATCACATGCCACCCTTCCGGATAGGAGAATTGAAATTTCATTTCCGGGTGATAGTACGTGCCGCTTCGTGTGAACCCTTCACGTGGATTATCGCCGTAGATCATATTATTCAGCATACCCATGTACTGATCGGTATTCACAATCGTCTGTTCATATCCTATGGCTCTCCACTCTTCTGCAAGTTCAGGGATGGATGTTGCCCTTTCGGCGGGATCGGGGTGTGTTGATTGCCAATTTGGGATACTTTGCCCCGACTGGGCAGACATTCGTTCAAGCGAGACGAAAAATTGTGCTCCTTCTGCAGATTTATAACGCTGCATGGAGGCATATTCCACCCCCAGGCGATCCGATTCCCTTTCGTCTTCTCTGCTGTAACTTAAAAAGATCACTTGTGCTGCCATACCGCCGATACCGAGAAGATCCCCTCCGGGAATTCCAAGGAAATGCTGCCCTGCTATGGCACCCCCGACCAGGGCAATCTGGCTCATTTGTTGTATAAAAGCCCGTTGTGAGGCATGGCGCGCAGCCACATGGCCAATTTCGTGCCCCAGCACCACGGCGAGCTGGGCTTCGTTGTCAAGATGTGATAACAGCCCTCTGGTTACATAGATGTATCCGCCGGGCAATGCAAATGCGTTGACGACAGGACTGTCTAAAAGGCGGAAGAAAAACTCCGTATCCTTATATGTAGCGGGCGTATCCTCTCTTTGCATATGGCTTACAGCCAGCATCTCTTGTCCTATTTTATTGACATACTGTTGAAGTGCAACATTATCGTATACTCCAAAATGCTGCTTAATCTGTTCATCAGCTTCTTTCCCAATTTGTTTTTCCTGTTCCCAGCTATAGCCATATGCCCGTTTATCACCGGTAATTGCACTACGCTGAATGCTGCAGGCAGAAACCAACAGGCCCACAATAAGTGCCAGGATAAAGTTCTTCATAGTTAATCTCATCATCGTTCACTCCTTATTCAACGGTTTGATACTTCCTTACCCGGATAAAATGGAATTTCCCACAAAGTGATCCCTTCGGGGCAAGCATCAAATTCCAAATTCAAAAATGCAGTCCGATTCTGCATTACTTGGATCGATAAATAAACAATCCTACCACAAGTACGATTACAGAAATCACGATCGGAATCCAGTCTCCCGTGCTTACGGCAATATCAGCTCCTAAAAGCGAAAAAGTTTCTGTGTCGGCCATGTATTGATATCCAAAGAATATAATTCCTATCAATCCGGCTATGCTTAAAATAGCGCCTAATGTTTGGTTCATTTTTACTCCTGATTGCTCATGCTTAAGTGCATATATATGGATGTTCCACACATCAGAAATGTGATCATTTTCATAAAAAAATGCGGTATACATAACTTGAAATCTTTTACATATATCACAGATTTTGGTCGGTTCTGCCACAAATTTAATGGGTAAAAAAGTGAAAAGTGAAAAGTGAAAAGTGAAAAGTGCTCCTAATTTATCCCGCGTAG
>RECI01000091.1 GCA_007694095.1 Balneolaceae bacterium
GCATTACAGTCAAAAATATACCAGATTCTATTTACAACAAACTAAAGCAACAGGCCCAGGCCCATCACCGCAGTATGAACAGTGAGATTATTGCCTGTTTGGAGCGGACCGTCGAGCCAAAGCGTGTTTCTCCTGATGAGATTCTTCGACAGGCCCGGATGATGAGGAAAAAAGTCAGAGGAAGCTTATCTGCCGAAGAGATCCAAGATGCCATCGATCAGGGCAGGCCATGATCGTAGTTGATACAAACATCCTAGCCCACTTTTGGTTGCCATCAGATCACTCCGAACTTTGTGATCAACTGTTTCAATGGGATCCGGAATGGGTTGCTCCTATTTTGTGGAAAAGTGAGTTCAGGAACGTTGTCATTCTATACTTGAGGAAAAAACTAATTGATCTGCCGGAAGCCATACAAATAACTGAAAAAGCAGAAAATCAGATGAAAGAACGAGAATTTCATGTGAACTCAGTTCAAGTTTATAATCTGGCAAATAAATCTGATTGTTCTTCATACGATTGTGAATTCATCAGTCTTGCAGAAGACCTGGATATCAAACTGATAACCATTGATAAGAAGATCCTTCGTTCGTTTCCTGAACGATCTGCTTACCCGTTGGATATCATTGACTCATAATATCGCCACATAACCAGTGTTTCCTATAATACCGGATAATCATATCTTTATATCTATAACGATGCATTGAATGAATAACGAATCTGTTGAAATATTAGCACCGGCCGGGAACCGTGCTTCCCTGTATGCAGCCATACAGGGTGGTGCGGATGCTGTATATTTTGGGCTCGGCCAATTAAATATGAGAGCCCGCGGTGCATCCAACTTCGATTTGTCAGAATTGCCGGAAATTGTTTCCATTTGCATGAACCGCGGTGTACGGTCCTATTTGACCCTGAATACGGTTATGTATAACAGGGATCTTCCGATTGCGATGGATTTGATTCGGCAGGCCAGGGAGTGCGGTGTTTCTGCAGTTATTGCTGCCGATCATGCTGTGATGCAATTTGCCCAAAAAGAGGGTATTCCCCTTCACATTTCCACACAGGCCAACATCTCAAATATTGAAGCCGTTGAGTTTTACAGCAGCTATGCTGATGTTATGGTCCTTGCACGGGAACTTACACTGGAACAGGTTGCTGAAATTTGCAGCCTGATACGGGAGAGGGATATTCGCGGCCCTTCCGGTGAACTCGTAAAAATTGAAATTTTCGTACATGGTGCACTCTGCATGGCGATTTCCGGGAAATGCTACCTGAGCCTGCATGCTTATAATTCTTCAGCAAACCGCGGTGAATGCAGGCAGAACTGCCGCCACTCTTATACAGTCACTTCGGATGGTGGCAACCAGCTCAGGGTCGATAACGAATATATCATGTCTCCCAAAGACCTCTGTACGATCGAATTTATGGATCTGATCATCCGGTCGGGCGCCAGGGTGTTTAAAATTGAAGGGCGGGGGCGTTCGCCTGAATATGTTAAAACTGTGACAAAATGTTATAAAGAAGCAGCAGATGCAGTAATCAAAGGTACCTGCTCACCGGATAAAATTAAAAACTGGAAAGAACTTCTTGACGGAGTTTATAATCGCGGTTTTTGGGATGGCTATTATCTTGGTAGGAAAATGGGGGAATGGAGTGAGAGGCACGGTTCCGCTTCCACAAAGCAGAAAATTTATACCGGGGACGTTCTTCACTACTACCCAAAAGCCGGAGTTGCACATCTGAGGGTGAAATCGAATCAAATTAAAATCAACGATTCACTACTTATAATAGGCGAAACTACCGGAGTCGTTGAAACCGTTGCCACTTCTCTTTGGGTTGATGAGGCCCCATCAGCTTCAGCAGGAAAAGGTGAAGAGTGTACCATCAAACTATCGGAAAAAGTACGGCCGGGAGATGCTGTATATATCTGGAGAGACCGTCCAACCTGAGTTATTTCACCGAAGGTTTTCCTGCCTGCTGAGCAGGTGAATCTTTTCATAAGCTATAGTTGAATATTTCTGAAAAATTCATCATTATCAGACTAAATAGTATTTTATCTTTTGTTGTTATTATTCACCAGCCTTTTAGCCTATGAATTCGATGGATACAAAATGGACAAAACCACTTCTGTATTGTATTTCGGGATTTCTCCTTTTTGAAATTGTTACCGGCCTCAGCATCTATTTTCTGCCATTCAGCCTTGCAAACCAGGTAATGATCCTCCTGCATACGGGTGTAGGGCTGATTTTTCTTTTCCCATATCTCTGGTATCAATGGCGGCATTGGCTGGAGTATAAAGACAGGTCTTGGAATGAATTTGTGATCACCGGTTATATCGGGATGGCCGCGACTACCGTTGCCATTATCTCCGGCCTTGTCTTAACCTGGCAGGCAATATTCAGCACAAACATTACCGCATTTTGGAAAAACATCCATATCATATCCACTTTTGTACTGCTCGCATCCGTGGTGCCCCATGTTTTGCTTATCATTTTCAGAGACAAAAAAGCACATGATAAATCGGAACTTGTTCAGGAAAAAGTTGCCGGTCAAAAACGATTCGGCTTTAACAGCTTTTATTTTCTGGGTATTCAGTTTGCACTGGTTGGCCTGTTTATGTTTGCCTACTCTTCGCCCAAACTCTATACTGAATTCCCGGACGACTATCTCTACCATCATGGTACCAACAGCCCTTTTTCCCCAAGTCTTGCCACAACTGCACATGGCAAGCTGATTGATGCCGAACTTCTTGGGGGGTCAGCATCCTGCGGAACATCGGGCTGCCACTCCGAAATTTATGCAGAATGGGAAGTAAGTGCACATCGCTACTCTGCTGAAGACCCTTTCTTCAGGGTAATTCAGCAGGCAATGGGTGAGCAGAAAGGGGCCGTGTCTGCCAGATACTGTGCAGGGTGCCATGATCCCATTGGCCTGTTTGCTGGTTCTGCAAATTTATACGCTGACGACCTGACCAATCGAATCGGACTGGCCGAGGGAGTTTCCTGCATTTCATGTCATGCCATCACAGAGGCCGATGTGCAGGGCAATGCCGATTTTGTGATTGAGGCTCCGGAACGTTACATGTTTGAACTTCATGACGGGAAAGTGGCAAAATGGTTCAGTGACTTCCTGATCCGTGCTTATCCGCAGCATCATGTGGATAGTTTCAGGCGTCCGCTATACAAAACATCTGAATATTGCGGTGCCTGCCACAAACAGTTTATTGATGAGCATGTAAACGATGTGGGATGGGTTCAGCTTCAAAACCAGTATGATCAGTGGCGAAAAAGTCATTGGTACACCGAAAAAGACCCGTTTAAAACGGTGGAGTGCAGGGAATGTCACATGCCGCTTATTCCTTCAATGGATCCGTCGAGTGGTGATGCCACCGATTACAACCGGACACCCGATGATGGCATGCACCGGAGCCACCGCTTTTTGGGAGCAAACCAGTATGTTCCCACTCTTCTGAATTTACCCGATGCCGAAAATCATGTCCGCATGATTGAGGAGTGGCTGCAGGGTAAAATCGAGATCCCCGAAATTGCGGATAAATGGGTCGCCGGGCCTGCACTGCCAATCACTGTGATCAGTCCCGACAGTGTTCGGATGGGAGATGAACTGAGAATGGATGTTCTCATAACCAACCGAAAAGTTGGACATGATTTCCCGACAGGTCCGCTCGATATGATCCAGGCATGGGTTGAGATCATCGCTGAAGACCAGGACGGAAATATACTCTTCTCCTCCGGCACCCTGGATGAGAACTACTTCATTGAACCGGGTGCATTTATGTTCAGGGCAGAACCTGTTGACCAGTACGGAAACCTCATCGACCAGCATAATTTATGGGAGATGGTAGGTGTTCGATACAGCCGGGCACTCTATCCCGGCAGATCAGACTATGCACGATTTTCAATGCAGTTAGATGAGCTTGATTCACGATACATTACATTTAATGAATCAAAGCCGGCCAATTACACTGTGGATGGCATTTCCGGTTCTGTTAAAGAAATCACGATAACTGCAAAATTACAGTACCGAAAGTTCAGCCAGTTTTTGATGAATGAACTGTTTGCTGATGTAGTACCAGACGAAACGTCGCCGGTTACCACTGTTTCGAAAGATATAAAAACCGTAAAAGTATACAGGGAAACAGGGTTATGATATCCAAACTTTCAAGAAGAAAACGAAAAGTATTCTGGTGGGCAGTTATATCTGCGTTGTTAATGGCCATTGTAACCGCCGCCATTTGGCACGAGGTTGAAGCGGAGATGTACCTTCCCGGCCAGGAGATTGAAGGGCTCACCTCCAGACTTGCACGGGAATTGCCGGCTGATGTACCGCCCGTACAATTTGATAATGTAACAGAAAAAACAGGAATTCAATTCAGGCATTTTTATGGCGAGCGCGGTTCGCGAATAACAGAAGATATGGGATCCGGTGTTGCCTGGATTGATTACAATAACAATGGGTTCCAGGATCTGTTCATCGTAAATAATTCCGGCCCTATGGGTATGAGTCCGGAGGAATTTCAAAACTCACCTGCACACACCAAACTATATCGCAACAACGGTGATGGGACGTTTACCGATATAACGGAAGAAGCCGGGTTAAAAATCAGGATGCACGGAATGAGCACAGCCTGGGCCGATTTTGATAACAGCGGGTTTATTGACTGCCTCATTACGGGTTACGGGGAAAACAGGCTGTTCAAAAACAATGGCGACGGCACCTTTACCGAGGTTACCGAACAGGCCGGGCTGGGTGGTGAATACGGTTTTTGGGCAGGAGCTGCCTGGGGTGATTTTAACGGTAATGGGTACGTGGACCTCTATATCACCGGGTATCTCGATTATTTTGAAATACCGGATGTGGCCGAAATCAGGGACTTGCAGGAGCCGCCTTCCATTAATCCTTCGGTTTTTGACCCCATCCGTAACCTGCTGTATATGAATAACGGCGACGGAACATTTACAGAAATCGCTGAACAGGCCGGGGTTGCAAATGCGCAGGGCAAAGGGCTGGAAGCTGCCTGGGTAGATTTAACAGGAAATAACCTGCCCGACCTGTATGTGGCAAATGATGTCACAGATAACATGCTTTTCCGGAATCTTGGGAATGGAAACTTTATGAATATCAGCTACCAGGCAAAAGTGGCCGATTACCGGGGCTCGATGGGTGTGGCCATAGGAGATTGGGATGGTGATGGAGACCTTGATTTATTTATCACACACTGGATTGCACAGGAAAACGCATTTTACAACAATCTGTGGAGTGAAGACGGACAAGGCATGCTATTTTTCAGGGATGAAGCAGACCGGTACGGCCTTGGCCAGTCATCACTGGACTATGTAGGCTGGGCAACCTCCTTTTTTGATTTTGACAACGACGGGCGCCCAGACCTTTTCGTGATAAACGGGCACACGAACCAGGTGGTTGGAAATCCCAAACAACTTGTTCCGATGAAAGACCAGTTATACTGGAATCGAAACAATGAAGAAGGTTTTTATGAAGTATCACTTATTGCCGGAGACTACTTTCACGAAGAATACACAGGGAGGGGAGGAGCTTATGCAGATTTTAATAATAATGGCAAGCTCGACCTGTTTATCGTGAATCACAGCGGGCCGGGAGTTTTGCTGGAAAACCGGACAGAATCGGGCTACAACTGGCTGCAGGTACAATTAACGGGTACAGACAGCAACCGTTCAGCAATTGGAGCAAAACTGAGGTTAGTTACCAGAGACGGTGTGCAGATAAAACAGGTTGGAATGCAGCCATCCTATCTGTCGCAGAACATGCTTGTACAACACTTTGGCTTAAAAAATTCAGAAAACGTGGATGAACTGCACATTCTCTGGCCGGGCGGAAAAGAGCAAAAATTTACCAATATCCATTCAAATCAACGCATTTTAATAACGGAAGGGAACAACGAAGTTGAAATCTGGAAACCAACACCATGATCAGAAAAGCACATATTATCACATTTACACTCATTACAATACTGTATGTTCTTGTAAGTATATGGAAATATGGTCCTGTGATTTTTGAACAAGAAGAACGTTTACAAACAGAACAGGCATCCGATCGTGAAGAGATATTGCAATTCTGGGAGGCCTACAATACAGCCACGGCTTATCGTACCCAACGTAATTATATTCAGGCAGCATCTTACTATTCCAAAGCTCTTGAAATAAACAGTGGTCACGAAGATGCGCTTTATTATCTGGCCAGTATGCATCTTTTCCAGAAAAATTTTGAAGAAACTGAAAAAAACCTGTTGCGCCTTGAAGTACAACAGCCGAATGCTCCCCGAACCCAATTGCAGCTTGGTACACTCTATTCTTGTATGGACAGCGAAAATCCATTTTTTGATATTCAGGAATCAAAACACAGGTTCGAATCTGCCTGGAGGCTGAATCGTGAGGAAACAGGGACACCACTGATGCTGTCAAAGTTACACCTTCTACAAAATGATTTGGATGCAGCAAAACCTTTACTGGATGTTGTTACATCTGCAAATAAAATGAGCTACCAGGCATTGTTCCTTGATGGTTATGTACATTGGAAAAAAGACAATGAGCGGCAGGCACGTGAAAATTTCCTGGGAGCAATGAATCTTTATCAAAGCCTTGGATATACCGAAATACACGGAGAGGGGGCAACTGAGGCAGGAGCACGCGCTATGCTGTCTGAAGACCGGTATTGCGATGGGATCGAAACGTATATCCAGTTCCTGCTTTCCGGTCAGACCGATGTTTCCGGGTTTTCAGCTTATGAAATATTTGACGAACAGTTGGCATCCTTACGTTCAGAGTATCTTTAGAGATGTTCCATTCCCCATCGGGATATCTGTGGCAAAATTTATAGCAGCACCATGACCATTTTAAATGGTGGCAATGTAGTAAAGAAGATTTTATGCGGTTAAAAATTCCGGTGTGAACTTGCCGGAAAATACAGGGCGATAAAGAAATACCTGTACCCGATATCAGGATATCCCCGAAACAATTCCCGCATAAATTTTCTTAAATATCATTATCCCTAATAATTCTGTCGGGCTCATGAAAACGTATGCTATCTAAACTCTCAGGATATGAAAATTACATCCAAACATCTTTCCGCTCTGTATGACCTTACAGCCGATCAATTCAATGCAGTTGAAATGCATTCATTCTTAAATCTCATTAACGTGATTCAATTGCAGCTTGAGATTTTGAAAATGGAAACCGGCAAAAAAGAACTGTTTACAGATATAATATCAGATACAGCTAAACTTGCACGGGATATCAGGAAAAGTGAAAAAAGCAGCTTTTTCCCGGAAAATATTAAACCCTTTCAAAAAAAAGTGATCGACTTGATCAGCTATCTTGAAAAAGAAGTTAATGATGATAAGGGAATTCAGGAATTACAGGACGCGCGTGAAATTCTAATTGAGGTTTTCAAAGTGATGGATATTCGCGCTGATGAGCTAAAAAAACACTCATCAAATCCCGGCCAGTGGTTGTCATATAGTGTGGAAGAGTTTAAGAATGATTTTCAAAAGTTTTTTCATGCAGTCGAAAAAAATAGTAATGGCAGGTATCGTATTGTTCAGAATATCGCACAACAGGAACCAAACGATTATCTTGTGAATTTTGAAGTGGATAGTGAATTGAACGGGAGGATCGTGATGCCCCTGGTTTTTAAAGACGTTATACGTGATCTAATCGCAAATGCCCGTAAATATACGGAACCGGGTGGCTCGATTCAGGTCGGTGTCTTTCAAAAGAAAAATATGCTTCGGTTCATCGTGGAAGATAATGGGATGGGAATCCCGAAGAATGAGGTGGACCGAATTTTTGAATTCGGCTATCGTGCAACAAATGTCCGTCATTTGCCCACTATGGGTGGTGGATTCGGCCTTACAAAAGCTCTGTACATCACCGTTCAGTTGAATGGTGACTTGTGGATTGAATCAGAAGAGGACAAAGGGACAAAAATTGTTATTGAAATTCCTGTGCCGGAGGCATTTGTTGCCAAAGGTTTCAAAAAAACGAGCATATCGTCAGAATCAAATTAGTATTTGAATTGCTGATAGCTGAAGACTGAAAACTGTACGCTCTCAATTTTTTGTAATGCTCGTGTATTCATTCATGCGAAGACTATATAATAAGGAGTCGTTTATCTTTCGCTTAGACAATTTGGCACCCACACAACTCAACGCAGCATGAAATCAATATTTTCAAATCTGGTCAAAATAATTGGTATCTCATTCGTTCTGTTTGGTCTGCTTTTAGGTGTGATACTTTACAGGTCACATGATTCATTCGGGGACCTCTTCAAGGTATAACCCATTCTCCGCAACTTGATCCCAGCCACATTGAAGCGTCCTTTGGACCTTCAATCGTGGCGTGTTAACAACCGAAGTGCCTTCAATCGTGGCGGGTAGGTAATGGTGGTAAACTCAAAGCCATTGCATTTACCCAAAAGCAACGATTTACTAAAAAATTCAGTTACCCAATCAAACCATCTCAGGTGTGCCACGTCTAAGTGGGTGTATTTGAGGCAGCAAAGTTGTAATAAGTTTTTAAAAACAACACCAACTTTGTGAAAATTAATCCTAATTACTATGCGGCGATGTGTTAACTGCGTACATTTTGCGTTATCACAAATCAAAGAGTTTAATAAAAAAATCGGAATCCATTGAAATATTCAGCTACACTATTCATTGTTATCTTTTCGCTGGCCGTTTTCAGTTCGTGCGGCAGTGGAAATTCTAACCCGGAAACGGGCCAGTTTGGAGGTTTCAGGGGAGGTCAGGCCACAAGTGTTGAAGTTACTCCCGTTCAACTGAGTTCAATATCAGAGCAGGTACGCGCATACGGATCTGTACGGGCACAGGATGTGGTTTCGGTTACCCCGCAGGTTTCGAACCGGGTGACAAGAATCCTTGCCGATCTCGGCGACAATGTATCCCGCGGCCAGGTTTTGGCAGAAATTCATGATGTACCATTCAGGGAAAACGTGGAACAGGCAAGGGCTCAGCTGCGGCAGGCAATAGCCAGTTTCGAAAGAGACAGTACACAATTTAGTCGCCAGCAGGAAATGTATGAACGGAACCTGATCAGCCGCCAGGAATATGATGATGCCCGTACTACTTATTTAAACAGCCGGTCTCAATTCGAATCGGCGCAGGCAGCTCTTACACAAAGCCTTGAAGACCTGGAAAACACAAAAATCAAATCGCCGGTAAACGGTGTGGTCCTGACACGGTTTATTGCTGAGGGTGATGTTGCCTCATCCGGCCAGCCCGCGTTTGAAGTTGCCAATCTTGTTGGATATGAAACCAGGGTTTTCCTTCCAATGCGCGACTGGCAGGATATCGAGGTTGGCCAAAACGTATCCATGTCTCTGTCGTCACGGGGAAGTGAAATTGCAAGAGGTGTTGTTTCCCGAAAAAGCCCACAGCTTAGCACGGTAACAGGCCTTGGCGAAGTGGTAATTACGTTAATTGATGCTTCGTCCCAGGTATATCAGGGTGCACTTGTTCAGGCCAATATAAACCTGCAAACCCGTGAGGATGTGGTGGTTATTCCCCGTTCTGCCATGGTGGAAAAAGTGGATACCTATATTGAACCGGAAACAGGCACGATTGAACTCGAGCGCAGTTATTCAGCTTTTGTTTCACAGGGTGATACTATTGCGGTACAGCGGCAGCTTACACTTGGTATCCAGCAGGGCGACCGGATTGAGATCCTGGATGGCCTTACACCAGGCGACAGGCTTATCATAACAGGACACAGGAATCTTGAAGACAGATCACGAATACGTGTTGCCGGTAGTGAACCTTCCACGCTTCAGCAGATTAATGCGGGAACCACTGCGAACTTTCAGGATATGACCCCGGAGCAGCGTGAACAAATGAGAGAACGAATGCAAAACATGACACCGGAGGAACGTCAGCGGATGCGTGAACAAATGGGCACTGGCCAGGGCGGTGGCGGGCAGCGTGCAAATCAATCAGGCAGCAATAACTGACATACTGACGAAATAATGACAAATCTCCCCAAATTAGCAGTAAGCCGGCCTATTACGTTTATGATGATCAGCATTATCCTGATCGGGTTTGGTTTATACGGGTTGAACAACCTCAGGCTTAATCTTTATCCTGATGTATCTTTCCCTACCATCACCGTTTACAGCACTTATGAAGGTGTAGCCCCTGAGGACATCGAAGCGCTCATTACCCGTCCCATTGAAGAACAGGTGGGCAGTATTTCGGGCGTACGAAGAGTTCGCTCGCTTTCCAGCCAGGGGTCTTCTGTTGTTAAACTGAATTTTACCTGGGGCACCGACCTCTTTGTGGCTGAAACCGAGGTTCGAAAACGGCTCGATATGATTCGCCGAAGCCTCCCCGATGATGTAGACCAGCCTATTGTATTTTCGTACGACCCGAACGATGAACCGGTTCTGGTGCTTGCCCTTACATCGCCAACCCGCAGCCCGCGTGAGCTGCGAACACTAGCTACACGGCAAATTGAACAGAGGATTGAACGGATCGAGGGAATTGCTTCAGCTGAAACAGCCGGTGGTTTCGACAGGCAGATCAACGTAAGGTTGAGCAACGCGCAAATGCGTACGTTTAACCTCGATGTGGCAGCCATCTCCAACCGTCTCGGGCAGGAAAACGTACAGGTACCGGCAGGCCAGCTTACAGAAGGAGAAACGGTTTTCTCATTACGCACCATCGGTGATTTTCGGAACATTGAGCAGATACGGAACAGTATTGTTGCCGTAACGGACGAAGGAAACCCGGTTTACCTGAATGATGTTGCCTGGGTAGAGGATGGAATCGCGCAACCTATCGGCAATGTACGAGTTCAGGGCAATGATGGTGTAATCATGAACATCTACAAACAGAGCGACAGCAACATTGTGGGTGCTGCAGGGGGTGTGGTTGCCGCACTGGATGATATCCGCACTATCCTTCCATCTGATGTAAGCCTTGAAGTTCTTACCAATCGTGCCGATTTCATCAGCATGTCGATCAAAAACCTTGTATTAACCGGCTTACAGGCAGTGGTGCTGGTAATCCTGATGCTGCTTCTGTTCCTTCGCAGCGGACGCTCGGCTTTGATTGTGGCCATAACAATACCTATCTCCATCATAGCCACATTCAGCATTATGGATTTTGCGAATGTAAGCCTGAATATTATTTCACTCTCCGGCCTCACACTGGCCGTGGGTCTCGTGGTAGACAACGCTGTAGTGGTGCTCGAAAATATTTTCCGGTTCCGTGAAGATGGTTTTGAAGGAAAAGAGTCGGCCACCTCCGGGGCCACTGAGGTTGCCACACCCGTAATTGTTTCCACACTCACAACACTTGTGGTGTTTCTGCCTATACTTTTTGTGCCGGGTATCGCCGGATTGCTCTTCAGGGATATGGCACTCACCATATCGTTTGCGCTGATTGTATCCGTACTTGTGGCGATCACACTGATCCCGGTGCTGAGTTCGAGGTTGTTTGAGGCTGAATTGATCACGGCAGATAAAAAAGATCCTGCCAAAAATCTGCTGTACAAATTACTTGTTTGGAGAAGGCAAAACGTCTTTACAAGACTGTTATCAATTCCATTGTTTCTTTTATATGCTATTGCATGGCCTTTCATAAAACTGTGGGGCCTGGTCGCAAAATCGGCCAAAACATTTTTCTCCGGAAAAGTGGGGCCATGGCTCGGCCGCCAGTTCGACAGGCTCGAAAATACCTATAAGAGGCATCTTGATATTGCTTTGAAAAAAAGCGGTTTGGTTGTATTTGCAGCATTTTTTCTGCTCTTTGCTTCGCTTCCGATTTTCTATTTACTGGGAGGAGAATTTTTCCCGCAAGTAGATGAGAATTTTATCATTCTTGATGTGCAGAGGGAGCCAGGTGTAAGCCTTATGGAACTGGAACGAACCATCATGCAGGCAGAAAATATTGTGCGGCAGTCTGTGCCAGAAGCACGATTGATTGTTTCGGATTATGGTGATAAAATCGGGATTGAAGGAGCCGATAATCCCGGTGGGAACCAGGGTAGAATCAGGGTTGAATTGGTTCCGGTAACCGAGAGAAGCCGCAGCCAGATGGAAATTACCGCGTCTGTCCTGGAGGAACTGCAGTGGGTTCCGGGTGCAAATATTCGTGAAGTACGTGAAGATCCTCTCAGCCCTGATGGTGAAACCGGATTGATTGTACAGATTTACGGTTTTGACCAGGACACCAAACGGACACTTGCTGAACAGGTGATGTTCGACCTTCGGGAGATTGATGGTATTGTGAATGTATTCAGCTCAGCCGATCAGGGCAGGCCTGAGCTGCGTGTGGAAATGGACCGTGAGCGCATCGCCCGTGCCGGGATGACAACTGCACAGGTCGCAAATGCATTAAGTAACTCGGTTCAGGGTTCGGTAGCCACATCATTTGTTGACGAGGGGATCGAGTTCCAGGTTTTGGTTGAAGTTGACCCGATTGACCGCTCGCAGTCAACATCCCTGCAGGATCTGCAGATCCGCACACCAAGCGGAGAATGGATGCCATTGAGAAACCTTGCAAATATCGAGCGGTTTACCGGTCCCTCGAATATACTTCGTGTTAACCAGGAGCGAATGGTTGAGGTGGAAGCTGATCTTGGTGATCTTGACCTTCGCCGTGCAACCGACCTGGCCAGCGAAAAACTTGTGGCCATGCAGTGGCCCGAAGGTTATCGCTATGAACTGGGTGGTTCTGCGGAAGAACAGCGTGAATCGTTCAGGTTTCTGTTGATTGCATTCATGATTGCCGGAATCCTGACATATATGGTGATGGCATCCCAGTTCGAGAGCCTTGTTGAACCGTTTATTATCATCCTTACTATACCGCTGGCATTAACAGGAGTTATCCTGATGCTTTGGATCACATCTACCCCGGTAAGTGTTACGGCCATGGTTGGCCTGGTGCTGCTCACCGGTATTGTGGTAAACAACGGTATTGTGATGATCGATTACATCAAAATATTGCAATCGCGCGGACAGGAGCGTCACTCGGCCATTGTGAACGGTGCCGGCAGAAGGCTCAGGCCGATTTTGATGACTGCCTTCACTACGATCCTGGCGATGGTTCCGCTTGCCCTTCAGCTTGGAGCAGGTGCCGAAACCTGGAGCCCGATGGCGCGTGCCGTCATAGGCGGGCTGTTTATGAGTACCCTGCTGATGCTCTTTGCTGTGCCATGTATGTATTACCTGATAAACAGTTTCGTAGAAAAACTCGGCTTTGATGCCGTTCATAAAGATGATCCGCTCAGGGAAGAGGTTTGAGGTTCCAGGTTTCAGGTTTGAGGTTTAAAGTTCAAGGTTAATTAATTATTAAAAATATCGAAATCATGAAAATTGGACGGTTTGAAGATTTGGAAATCTGGCAGGAGGCACGGGAGCTTTCAAAAATGATCTTTAAGCTTACTGATGTAGAGCCATTTTGTAGTGATTATAAACTGAAGAATCAGATCAAATCATCAACCGGATCAATTATGGACAATATAGCTGAAGGTTTTGAAAGAGGTGGAAACAATGAATTCAAACAGTTTCTGAGTATTGCAAAAGGGTCATGTGGAGAAACCCGCTCGCAAGCATACAGAGCATTTGATTATGAATATATCTCAGAAGATGAATTCAATGAGTTACATGAACGAAGTGTAATATTGAGTAAAAAAATTGCAAGTTTTATGACATATCTCAATAAATCTCACTACCAGGGAACAAAATACAAACCTTGAACCTGAAACCTTGAACCTTGAACCTTGAACTAAATCCCCCGACTCTGGCAGGAGCGCCAAAAAGCGGCGCACTCTGCCAGGTCGAAGTTGAACCTTGAACCAATTGCCATGAAAAAAATAACAATCACTGAAAAAATCCTGAAACGTCCTGTTACGGCGTTCATGATGTCTTTAATGGTAATAGGGTTTGGGTTCTTCTCACTCAGCAACCTGAAGGTAACCCTTTATCCATCGTTTAATATCCCGGTGATGGGAGTATCGGTGAATTACGCCAATGTTGCACCTGAGGATATGCTTCGCCTTGTGGTTGAACCGATCGAATCGGTGATTATGGGTGTGGAAGGTGTGGAATCGCTCGATTCGAATGTAAGGACGGGAGGAGCATTTCTGATATTAAGGTTGAAGCCGGGCACCAACATCATGGTAACCGAGCAAAAAGTGCGCGAGGCTGTTGATCGTATTCGCCCGCAATTGCCCGCAGAGGCGAATGAACCTTTTATTTTTCAGTTCGATCCAGACCGTGCCCCGGTAATGCGCGTAAGTGTGGAATCAGACGTTTTGGGCCTTGACGAACTTCGCCAGCTTTCCATTGAATATATTGAGCCCAGATTTGAAAGAATTCCCGGTGTTGCCTCGGCAGAAACACAGGGAGGTTTAACGCGCAATATCTATGTTGACCTGCTTCCCGAGGCCCTTGCCCGTCATAACCTGATGCCAAGCCAGGTAGTAAATGCCATCCGGAATAATAATGTCCAACAGCCCATTGGCAGCCTGGTGGCAGACCGCACAAGTTTCAGTATCCGCGCTGAGTCGATGTACACAAATGTTGAGCAGATCGCACAAACAGTAATTACAGCAGATAATAATAATCCAATAAGAGTGCGTGATGTGGCTAATGTGCGTGATGATTTTGAAGAAATCACGAGTCTTGTTGAGATCAACGGCCGAAACAGTGTAACGGTAGACATTCAAAAACAATCTGACGCAAACACACTCGATGTAACGCACCAGATCATTCAGACCATGGATGAGTTCAAACCAAATCTTCCAGCAAGTGTGGTGATGCAGGTATTGAGCAATGAAGGCCAATTTATTGAAGATTCAGTATCAAACCTGGCTCAATCTGCAATGATAGCCCTGGTAGTAGTGGTATTGATTCTGCTGCTTTTTATGGGCGGCTGGCGGATTGCCTTTATTGTAGCCATGAGTATACCGGTTTCACTGACGGCCACCTTTGCAGCCATGTATGCGCTCGATATTACCCTGAATATCATGTCCATCACCGGTCTTGCCCTTGCCATTGGTCTGCTTGTTGACAATTCGATTGTGGTTTCCGAAAGTATCGCAAATCAGTTCGAAAAAGGGACAAAATCGCGGTTCCAGGCAGCGCTGGATGGTACAAACGAAGTAGGAGGGGCACTCCTTGGCTCTACAATGACAACCATCGGGGTCTTTATTCCAATGCTTACATTGACCGGTTTCGCCGGTGTGGTAGCCCGCGACCTTGCTCTTACAATATCTATTTCGATTGCTTTCTCATTCATCGCATCTATTGTTCTTATTCCGGTGCTTGCATCACTCATGTTGAAACCAGAACAGTTTCAGAATAAAAACTATACAATGAGCTGGATTAAGTCACTCGAGAATAATTATATCAACATACTTGAGTGGATACTTGCAAGAAAATATATCGTTGCCATCGGGGTAATGGGAATCATTTTTGGCGCATATCATATGTTTGGAACGATTCCGAAAGAGTTTTTCCCCGAAACAGATGAAGGGCAGTTTGACCTGCGTGTGGAATTGCCGGCCGGAACCAACCTTGCCACCACTGCTACTCTATTGCGTGAACACACACAACTGATTCTTGAAGACCCTGATGTTCGGACGGTAATCACCAATATCGGGCGCCGGGGCCGAAGCACTCTTACTAACGGTGGCACCATGAGTATTACATTAGTGGACAATCGCTACCGGGAAAGTGTAACCGCAGATGTGGCCGCACGCCTTCAGGAACGGCTTCGGGAACCGGATGTAAATATTGAAATTGCCAATCTTGGCGGAAGCGGCGGTATTCCGATGGGCAGGGGCTGGGCAGGACGCGGCATCCGGGTTAGTTTGGTTGGTGGTGATATGGAAGTGCTGCAAAGACTTTCACTGCAAATCGAAGAAGCATTGATTAATGATCCGGAGGTGCTCTCTGTGAGCAATCCGCGATCAAGACCGGCGCCTGAACTGGCTTTTGAGCTGGACCGAAACAGGATCAGCAGAACCGGGATTTCGTCAACAAATATTGCGTCTGAACTCGGCACACAAGCACGCGGGACACGCGCAGGATTTTTCCGTGAAGAAGGCCGGGAAATACCCATCCAGGTGCGAAACGTCCGAGACCAATTTCAGAATCGGGACGATCTTTTTGCACTCGAACTTGCACAGGTTGATGGCCAGCGAATCCCGGTTTTTGGCCTTGGTGATTTTAGTATGGTTGAAACCCGTAGCAACATTACCCGGCGCGATCGTGAAACACTGCTGGACGTAAGCGTGATGATACGAGGGGATATTGAAGCATATCAGACAAGGCTTGAGGAACTGCTTGAAAGCGAGATCTTTTTCCCTGATGGTTACCGTTACGAATTCGGCGGATCTGTCTTCGCGCAGCAGGAAAGTGGCTCGGAAGTTCTTGTCGCTATTCTGCTTGCCCTGTTGCTAACATACATGGTGATGGCTTCGCTCTTTGAAAACCTGAGAGATCCGTTTATCGTAATGTTATCGGTGCCGCTGGCTTTCTTTGGTTCTCTCCTTTTCCTCTGGATGACATCAACTGCGCTCAGTATTCCTGCCTATATCGGTATTGTAATCCTGATCGGAATCGTGGTGAATAACGGGATTGTACTGGTTGACTTTATTCACCAGAACACCCGTGACAAAGAAGACAGGCAAGACTATCTTGAATTGTTTTTGCATGCATGTAAGCGGCGAATGCGTCCGATTTTGCTCACGGCAATGACCACGATCTGCTCCATGATACCGCTGGCGCTTGAACTTGGTGCCGGCAGCGAAACCTGGAGTCCGCTGGCACGTTCTGTTATTGGCGGATTAGCTTTTGCCACGATCCTCACCCTTTTTGTTGTACCAACGGTAGCTATTGGTATATCCAAAAAACGGAGGAAGGTGATCAAGAAAGCGTTCAGTGCCTGATCTTGCAGGCGTTCCAATCCCCAAAAACTGCCGACTTAAATACTAAAATTCAGGTGCTTCAAGCCCCTGAATAGCCAGGCTCCCCCAATCCCGTCAGGGATTAAACATGACTAGCCCCGCATGGCAATGCGGGGTTCTGAATGGATGCACCAACCTGCAACCCCGGATGGGGTTGAACTCTTTATCAAAATCAGAAATATCATGGT
>RECI01000029.1 GCA_007694095.1 Balneolaceae bacterium
TGACGGCCAGCAACAGTGAGTCTTTCTCAGAATCGGTCAAAAACCGCCAGGTACCGGTGGCAATACCATCCAGATTGATATTCATAACACGGATACGCTGCAGGCGTGTCACCTGATACCCCAATGCCTCACACATACGCCGGATTTGCCGGTTCAAACCCTGATTCAGAATAACCCGAATGGTCTTGGTATTGATTTTTTCCACCCTGCACTTACGGGTCATAACTCCAAGAATCGAAACTCCCTCCGACATCTGACGGATAAAGTCGGGCGTTACCGGCTTATCAACAGTAACCATGTACTCCTTGTCGTGTTTATTACTGGCACGCAGGATTTTATTCACAATATCTCCATCATTGGTAAGCAGGATCAGCCCCTCCGAATCTTTATCGAGGCGACCCACCGGAAATACACGTCCGCCGTGATAGCCCACGGCTTTCAGAATATTATCGGGATCGGTGCGATCGGTTGTGGAAGTAATTCCGACGGGCTTGTTATAGACCAGATAAACGTGTTCAGAGCGCATTTCAACCGGGTTTCCGTTTACCAGAATTCGATCCGCCTGGGAAACCAAATCACCGACCTGCGCAACCCGCCCATTCACACGTACTTGGCCGTTTTCAATCTTACGGTCTGCTTCCCGGCGGGAACATATTCCGGCATCACTGATGAATTTGTTGAGTCGAACAAGCACGATAATATGTTGGATTTGAGTTTGGGGAATTTATAATAACGGTCTGACATTGCGCTTCGCGCTTCGCCAACCGGCGGGTCTGCTACGTGACAACCATGCATGAAGATAAGCAAGATACGCAGTACCGCGAAGCGCTATGCTTAGTTATATGCGGAATGCCCCAAAGGGATGGCTATGCCAAAGGATCTCCTTGCCCTGAGGCCTCTCACCCCAAAAAAACCACATTTTGACCGAAAAGTCCAAACATTTGCGCGGATAGTCCAAGACTGCATGGTTCACTTCCAGTACTTTATCCAAAATAACAATTGACTTCTTTAAAACTGAACAGATGTAGCATTGATTTCCGTAACCTGCCAGGTTTCAATTGTTGGCTTTCCATAAATAAAACATCTAACACCCATACAGGTAAAATTATGAATAATAAATTGCAACGCTTTTTCTCAGTTATAGCTGTAATGTCACTCACCGTTTTTATGGCCAATTGCAGCCAGGTACAATCCGATAATGCGAATGTGGAAATCATCCGGGGGCTTTATGATGGCTTTGCCGCAGGGGATGTACCGTCTGTTTTAGCCGCTATGTCGCCTGATATCATCTGGAATGAGGCTGAAAATTTCCCCTATGCTGATGGTAATCCATATATCGGGCCGGATGCTGTTTTAAACGGCGTTTTTGTACGAATCATGGACGACTTTGAAACATTTCAGCTTGTTGATCAAACCATCTATCCGGCCGGTGAAAACATGGTACTCGCTACAGGCCGTTACATCGGGACCCACAAAGTGACCGGAAAAACCTTAGACGCCCAGAAAGCCCACCTGTGGTGGATTGAGGATGGCAAAATAATCCGTTTTCAGCAGTATGCGGATACCAAACAGGCCTGGGAAGTTGGCCAATAGACAGATCAAATGATTCCCAAAATACTCAAACCCAGAGTGATTTTGGAATAGCTTTCTATAACCACTTTCCAGAACCCTGAACAACGACAATGAAAATAAAACTGATTCTACTTCCTTTACTGATCATGACCTGCATGGCTGCATCAGTTCAGATCGCTAATTCCCAAAACAGCTCACATCCTCTTGACCCGCTCACCTGGCAGGAGTACTGGACTGTGTTGCAGACACTCCAGGAGACCGGGAATCTGGATGGTGATACCCGCTTTTCACATATCAACCTTGTGCTGCCCGATAAACAAGACGTCTGGAAATGGAATGGAACTGCAACTTTGCCAAGAATGGCGTATGCAATCGTCCATCAGGAAACGGAAACGTATAAAGCCGTTGTGGATTTAAAAAACCGCACACTGGAATCGTGGACAGCACTCGAAGGTATTCAGCCCACATGGCTGGGGGAAGAGTTCGGAAAGATGTCCGGCATAGTAAAAGAGCACCCGGATTTTATTGAAGCGATGAAAAAGCGTGGATATAGTGATCTCACTTTAATCGACATCTTTTTCGGCCCGCCCGGTTATTTTGGTACGGATGAAGAAATCGGCAGGCGTATTGCTCACGGCCATGTGTCTGATCCGTCAGGTTTTCGCAATAGCTGGGGACGTGGTATATCCGGTTTAACCATTGTAACTGATATGCATGCCATGGAAGTGCTCCGGGTGGTTGATGAAGGGATCGTGCCTGTTTCCGATGCGAATATCGATTTTGATGTTTCAGCAATTCCCAATGTCAGAGACGTTCCCGGGCCGATGATGGTACTTCAACCCAATGGTTCCGGTTTTAAAATGGATGGGCATCAGGTAGAGTGGCAAAAATGGAAGTTTCATGTCCGCCCCGATCACCGCGTGGGAATGGTCATCTCCACTGTCACTTATAATGACAATGACGATGTGCGTCACATTATGTATGAGGGATTTTTATCTGAGATCTTTGTTCCCTATATGGATCCCTCCTTTGGATGGTACCCGCGTAATTTTATTGATTTGGGTGAGTACACGGCCGGCGGGTTCGCAAACCCGCTGCTTCGCGGATTAGATGCGCCGGATTACGCGCATTACATGGACGGCCTGTTTATGCACGATAACGGCAGGCCAAAACACGTCCCGAACGTGATCGCTATTTTTGAAATAGAATCCGGTGATCCTTCCTGGCGGCATAACAGTGCAGATTTGGGTCCCGAAAGCAGGGTGAAAAGAGACCTGGTTGTACGGGCTGCCGCGGTTGTTGGCAATTACGACTACATACTCGACTGGGTATTCCAGCAGGACGGCTCCATCGTAGTACGTGCCGGGGCAACAGGAATAGCCGAGGCAAAAGCCACCCTTCAGCGCGATGCGCTGGAAGCCGGAAGTTCCGATTCACCTGATGATGCCTACGGACGATTTGTAGATCCTCATATCGTGGCAGTCAATCACGATCACTACTTCAGCTACCGTCTCGATTTGGATATAGACGGTTCAAACAACAGCCTTCAAATAGATCGACTTACCACTCAAATACTGCCCGAAGGCCATCCGCGCAGAAGCGTTTGGGTGAACGATCCAAAGATTGCCACAACCGAATCAGATGGTAAATTAAGAATGATGATGAATATGCCGGCATTGTGGAGGGTAACCAGCAGCAACCGAAATAATCATGTCGGCTATCCAACAAGCTACCAGCTCATGCCCGGCATGACTGCACTGACCAAGCTGAGTCCGGATGATTACCCGAGAATGCGGGCGGGGTATATCGATCATCATCTTTGGGTAACGCCCTATCGTGCCAATGAACTCTTCGCAGCAGGTGAATTTCCCACTTTAAGCCTTCCGGGAGAAGGTTTGCCAAAATGGACCGCCGCCAACCGGTCCATCGAAAATACCGACATCGTCCTATGGTATACCATGGCCATGCACCACATGGTGCGGGCTGAAGACTGGCCGGTGATGCCGGTGCTGTGGCACTCGTTTGAGCTGAGGCCTTTTGATTTCTTCAACAGAAATCCGGCGCTTGACTTGCCAA
>RECI01000197.1 GCA_007694095.1 Balneolaceae bacterium
TGAAACCCGGACGCTTCCCGCATAGCGATCCCTTTGGGAAAGGTGCTTCGCACGCCTGGAGGTCCTTGAACCTTGAATCACATCAGTCCGACAACCGTTCAATTAAAAAATAAGTTGACGCGATAAATGTTGTGATCGGTGCCACAAAACGGACATAGTCCAGTATGGTAGCACTTCGTTTAACTTCCACAGTGATGATCTGGTCATTTCGGAGCTGATACGTACGCAAGGCGGTCGGATATGGTTCGTTAAACCTGTATGTAAAACGTTCAACAGTTTCTATGCCGGTTTGCTTGTTGAATGTAGAAATATTGATTTCAACCCTTCTTTTACTCCAGTCGAGCTGCACCTGGTCACCACCACCTGTACCTATTCCTGTCCGGGTAATACCCCTTGCATATGAGATTAATTCATGAGGTGTTGTGCCGCGTGGTACAATATACCGTCCTGAGTTACTCACATCTCCCCAAACAGCCAGGGTATCCGCAAGCTGGCCCGGTTCGGCAATTCGTACCATTCCTTCACCAAGCCTGAATACCTGGGTACCTTGTGCAGATGACAGCTGCCATCCAAATCCAAATAACAGAAAGATAGTCAGGAGCAGGAGCCGGAAATTCATTTTCATAACTGTATTAAGAGTGGTGGTAAGGTTAATTATCTGTGATGAACGTAAGGTACAAATTGTATTTATTTATTTTCCTGGTATTCCTCATACGCGTAGTAGCTGTCGTAGGTATACTCGTTTGAATAATAGTAATCCGCGCTGTCTTTATGGATGTAGCCTGTGATCATAGTCCCGATCACACTCGCGTTTATACGTCTCAGGTTTTCAATGGTGTGATTCAATTCATTGGTTTGAGTATCGCCGAACCGGGTTACCAGTACAACAGCGTCAGCCCATCTCATGATTGGGGCAGCGTCAGTTATTACTCCGTATGGAGGTGTGTCTATAATAATGTGATCGTATTTGGTTGTAATAATTTCGAACAACTTCCTGAGTTTTGAGCTTTGCATAACTGCTGCCGGATTGGGTATGCTTCTGCCGGCTGTTAACAGGAAAAGCCCGGGGGCTACCGTTTCTTTTATCACGGAAGATAATGGAAGATCGTCATAGAAATATTCCACAAGGCCGGGTTCTCTTGGTAAACCTGAAAAATCATGAGTAGAAGGCCTTCTGAGATCCGTATCAACAACCAACACCCTCTTGCCCGCTTCGGCAAGCGCAACACCCAGGTTCATGGAAACCGTGGTTTTCCCCTCTCCCTTTTTGGTGCTTGTAATCAAAATCATCTTTGGAAGACTATCGGGATTGGAGTAGATAATATTGTTGTGAAGGCGCCGGTAGGCTTCTGCGATGGGTGAAATAGTGTCAATAAGTGTAGACCAGCTGCTTGATATTTTTTTACCATTAGCTTTTACATAGGAATGACCCTTGAATCGATTCTCAATGTATTTTTTTGTATCAGGAATAATTGCAAGCAACGGGTACCCTGTTTTTCTCAGTTTATCGGTACCGTCAATGGTGCGGTTTAAATTCTCTTTTGTGAATACAAACCCTACACTCAAAATACCACCCAGTAAAAAACCGATCATGATATACCGCGTTCTGTTAGGCCCGGAAGGCCCGCCCGGGGTTAAACCATAATCGAGGGGGCGGCCTGCGCCAAATTGGGTTTGTTCCCAAAGGGTGGTTTGGGTATAGTTTTGAGAAATCGTGGAATAGAGCTGTTCGTTCACACGCGAATCCCGCTGAAGGCGTGCAAGTTCGATCATATTATCGGGCAGGCCGTCAAAGAAGAGATTTTCGGTACCTAACCTTGCCTGAATCGCTTCTTCCTGCGCATTGAGCTGTAATTCCTGGATTCGCAGCTCAATCAGGTTTCTCCTGAGTTCAGCAATTCTGGTGGCGATCCCGCCGTCATCTCTTCCGAGAAAACCAATATAAGCGTCCGATTCATCCGAATCGAGGATGCTTTGGGTAATCGACCTTATTTCCTGTGCAAGCGCTTCAATTTCTGCTTCAAGACGCATAAACTGAGGTTCCAGTTCAGGGTTTTGCCTGAGTGCCGGATTATTGTTCAGTAAAATTGTTCGCTGTGTTCTGAGCTCAGCTATCCTGTACTGGGCACGGTCCATTTGCCCGCTGATGTTTTCAGCGAGCCTTTCTGCAAGACCGGGCCTGATCTGTTCCAGCTGCTGTTCGTTCGAAGTTATGGCACTGCTGATACCCACGCGCTGAACCTGTATTTCCTGCAGCCTGGATTCGAGTTCAGTGATTCGGTTAATGACCGCGCTGGTTTGGCCGTCTATCTGCACAAGATTGGTTCTGGACATATAATCCCGCAGGGCTTGTTCTGATTCATCCAATGCCCTCCTGGCTTCTTCCATTTCCTGTTCCAGAAAGGCAAGGGCTGCATGTGCATCACTTCTGCGCTGGGTTGCTGAAACCTGGGTATACGTGTCCATAGTTATATTCACAAGATGACTGGCTTCATGCGGAGAGATGCTGGTAAATGTGATACGCAAAATATCGGTATCCATGTCCACTCTTTGCACCCGTAATCTTGATCCTATACGGCCGGTCAGGGTTCCCAGTGTAACAAGTGTAGAATCGTACGGATAGTCTCTCCAAAGAATCGGAAAACGTTCACCATTTTCCATTACTTCCATTTCGAGTACATGTTTGGCGACCTCTTCAGCAAGTCTTCTTGACTGAAAAACCTGTATTTCATTTACCAGCCTGTTACCGGCGCCTACATTAAAGGATGACGAAACAATGCTCGAGATATCACTGCCTGCCCATGTATACCTGTTTCTCTCCTCAGCGATCATGATGGTACCGGAACTCTGGTAAACCGGGTCAAGGGACCAGGCATAAATAGTGGCAATTGCGGTAATAATCAACGTAATGGACAATACCCACCATTTGTACCGTAACGAAACATTAATGAGATGTTTTAAATCAATTTCATCCTTGCCTGAAGGCTCATCAGGTATTGGCTGCCCATGATAATATTCTCCGTAATAGGAATAATTTTTGTCAGGTGCTCCATTTCCTGACTGTGAAAATGAATTGTCGTTATTTTGACTTTGCATAATGTTTTAGATAGAAGTCATTTCATAAGAAACTACACTAAACATTCCCGGTAATTAGATAATATAATGACATATGACAGAATTGCTCGATCTTAATGGATGAAATAATTACATAAGTTCACAAACTACAAAATTATCTACATAATTTGCATCAAATTTATGCAATATTTATAATTCGCTGAAATTTTTATTTATTTTAGGTTATCAACCTAATAGGCTTATTAACCTGAAAAGTTTCATAAAAGTTACAGATTGCTATGTGTGTAACGCTTGGCACATAGCCCGGGTTCAATTCATTCTTATGCCAAATCCGGATGTAAACAGCCTGCTGAACCATTTTCCTGTTTTGTGCAATGCATGAACCAAATTAGAAAATACGTTCTTATCAATGGTTGATATTTCAATTTAAAAAGGTAAAGTATCAATGACATGCACAAAACAGGAGCAGACGATAAGTTATTTGTGGTGTGTTCGGATGATATGTGATTTTTCCCAAAAGGGATCCCTGTGGGGA
>RECI01000181.1 GCA_007694095.1 Balneolaceae bacterium
TTTTCAATCCTTGTATTCACTCCGGTAGCCTTAACCGTATCCCTTCGCTGTCAGCTTCATTGGGATCAAGAAATGCATGGCAAGCTTCCAGTTGGTCTCTTGCCCGGTCATAATCACTCCAGCCAATTGCGTGTGTAAACTTTTGTGCAAAATCGAGTGTGCGTATTAGGGGAGTGGAGTTTTGGTGGTTGGTCAACGCTTTTAAAGCTGCCTGGTAGTTGTTGCGGTACACTATGGGAATGATGATTTTTTGATCCTGAACCGATACCAGTTCCGCATTCATCATTACTCGGGCCAGCCGGCCATTTCCATCTGCAAATGGGTGAACTTCACTCACCATAAACATCATGTATACAGCTTTGTGAAACGAATATTCCAGTGCCCTGTAGATTTCAAACCCTTTACGCAGTGTGCCTTTTACAAGATCCGGATGAACAAATTGAGTACTACCGGCCACATTTATCCTGGTTTTAAATTGTCCGGGATTCTTCTCTTTCCTTGCCGCCATTATTTCAGCATGGCGGTATTTCAGTTTCGCAATAAAATCATCAAAATCTGCCGGTACCTGGTTCATCTCATGGTAGTTGGAAACAATTCTGAATGTGCCCAGCACATCATGTGCATCATCGGGGCGTTCACTTGGAATGGCATTCCGAAAAACAATATCAGCAGCTTCACTAACTTCAAATTCCGTACCCTCAATAAAATTGGAGAAGTAGGCTTCAAAGAAAGAAAGGTTTGTCCGTTCCTCTTGGGAAACACGGGTGACTGATCTGGAACCGGGAGCTAATAATTTCAGATCCTTAAAAAGTTTAAGAAAAAGTTCTGCCCGGTCCGGGTCATAAGGCTCATTATCTTTCCGGGCTTTGGCAACGTTCGACTTTAATTCCGTTTCCCTTGTACCCTGCAAACTGCCAATCAGGTCATCCAGTTTCTGAAATTCCACCTTCATATCCAGTTCTTTAGCTATCAATCTGGCTTTGTCCCTGATCTGATTCACATAGTCATCCTCCTTTAATCGAAAGAGTTTATCCAATCTCTCTTCCATCTCTTCCTGAGAAAGTGTCCGGCTGACTGTCCCTTTTCTGGCACGCGATAGCCGCATGTTTTCAACCAGGGCCCGCGGTTCTGAAGTGATCCAAAGATCATTAATAAAAGGCAGGTCACTCTCCAGAGGGCCATGACCTTTACGCGGATTAAAAATTAAGCCTGGTAGCTCGATATTTCTTTTTTTGTTTGAAATAATAAAAACCGAACCATCCTTTGCCGGACTATTCTCCAGTGCGGTCCGGTCTGCAATAAGTGCATCCGGATAATATTCTTTTAAAAGATCATACCAGTGTCTTCGAACGATCACTTCAGGATTATCCACAAAGTTTTTCGTATACAATCTGGAGGCAAGCTTTTTAAGCTTTCCATCCGAAACCGCCTGAGATACCTGTGCAGAAATCTCAGTTTTTGAAACGAATAGTTCCGGTAATGATTCTAAAAATGTGGGCATTAAGAACCTTTTTATTTAGAATATATTTAACTATCGGGATTTAAGAAAGGATTAATTTAAACTTTCGAGATTTAATGTGGGTAAACATTACAAATCGATTGTAATCCGTTTTGGTGTTGCCCCCGGCCGGCCAAGTTTTCCGCCATTTCGCACATACATCATCCGGCCATAATGTGTTTTAAATTATTATGATTGTATATCTCTGCTGGTTGACTCATTTTCGAATATTTCCATGAAAAACGCCTAACATATTTTTGTCTAAAAGTACATAAAATGACAATTTATCTGTATAATAATTAGAAACAAAAGCCAGATACGTGGCAATTGCAGTAAACATAGAAAAACTGATTAAAGGCCAGGTGGTAGAGACTGACCGGATAGAATATAAATCCGGATGGAACCCTGAGGATGTGATCCATACCATGTGCGCTTTTGCCAACGACATCAACAACCTGGGCGGAGGGTATATGGTGTTGGGTGTTGAGGAGAGGGACGGCACGCCACAACTGCCTCCACAAGGCCTGGAAAGAAAACAGATGGACACCATTCAAAAGAAGCTGCTGGAACTGAGCAACCTCATTCAACCGGCTTATTTCGGATTTTCAGATATTACAGAAATTGAAGGCAAATCTGTTTTGATACTTCACTGCCCGGGCGGGGATCACCGTCCCTATTCGGCTCCGGTATCTCTCTCAAAGAAAAGCAAAGACCGTGCATACTGGGTCCGGCGGTATAACTCTACTGTCCGGACCAATTCCCACGAGCAGCAAACGTTGCATGAGATGGCGGCCAAGGTTCCGTTTGATGATCGTATCAACCACAGGGCGTCATTATCGGATCTTAGCCTTTCCCTTATCAAAGAGTTTTTGCAAAAAGTACAAAGCCCCTTATTTGAACAGGCAGACACTATTCCGTTTCAGGATTTATGCCGGCAGATGCAGATTGTAAAGGGTCCCCGGGAACAGCTTAAACCGGTCAATGTCGGCTTACTGCTGTTCAACGAGAAACCGGAGCAGTTTTTTCCTGTCACACAGGTTGATGTGGTGCTCTACCGGGATGAGGTAGGAGATCGTTTTTCTGAAAAAATCTTTACCGGCCCGATCCATAAACAGCTCCAGAATGCCCTTGATTACATCAACACAAATGTAATCCATGAAGAGGTGGTCAAGGTACAGGGACGTGCTGAAGCCAACCGGTTTTACAACTATCCTTATTCGGCAGTTGAGGAGGTACTTGCCAATGCAGTTTACCATAAAAGCTACGAGCGAAGAAACCCGATCGAAGTGAACATCCGGCCGGATCAGATTGAAGTACTCAGTTTTCCAGGCCCGCTGCCGCCGGTGGACAAAAAGATGCTTAAGCAGAAACGCATCGTCTCTCGTGAATACCGGAACCGGCGTATCGGAGATTTTCTGAAAGAGCTACAGCTCACCGAAGGCCGGGCCACCGGTTTCCCGAAAATCTATGACGCGATGAAGAAGAACGGATCTCCAGAACCCACTTTCGAAACCGATGATGAGCGCACCTATTTTCTGGCGGTTTTGCCGGTTCACTCGGAGATGAAAAAAAGGGGCGAAGTTAGGGGCGAAGTTAGGGGCGAAGCTGAAATAAACAGACTAAACAGTACTGAGAAAGCAATTTTAAACATTTTGGTAAAGGGGCCATGCTCAGCTGATGAACTGGCTGACAAATTAGGATTGAAAAGCCGCAGCGGTTTTTTTACAAGAACACTTCGGGGTCTAAAAAATAATGGATTCATAGATTATCTCTACCCGGAAACCCCAAGACATCCGGGGCAAAAATATGTTTTGAACAAAGATCAGAAATAGAAAAGGAATTCGGAGATAGGCCGCCTTTAAATATACTTTCTAATTTGTTGCCCTGCTTTTGATGATATTAGTTGGAGATGAATCGAATGTTTAATTGGTTTGGCTGTTCACAAGTTTCTTCACCTTCACCACCGTATTTGGTGAGCTCCCCACAACCTTTGTGATCTCCCGGACAGTGAACCCTTTCTCCAGGTATTTTTGAATTTCAACGGAGGTCTCTTTGTCGAGAAATTTTCGATCTGATTCTGTGCTGCCCCCGGGCCGGCCAAGTTTTCCGCC
>RECI01000028.1 GCA_007694095.1 Balneolaceae bacterium
GCCAACTGCCAACTGCCAACTGCCAACTGCCAACTGCCAACTGCCAACTGCCAACCCGGTCAATTCAGCCGTTTTCTCTTGTTGAGATAGGCAAGCAGGGCAAGTTCAAACGGGCTTTGGGTATCGATCTCCTCGAAATCAACGCCGGCTTCACTGCAGGCAATCCGGAATTGATGGGTGTATTCCTTTACTTTCTTCTTGTAATCTTCTTTTACCTGGGCAGGGATTACCTCAAGTTCAGATCCGGTTTCCATGTCTTCAAAAATAAATTTTCCATCCGGGAAATCGAGATCACGTTCACTTTTGTGTTCCAGTACGTTGAATAAAAGCACTTCGTGCTTTTGATGGCGTAGATGCCGAAGTGAGGAAATAAGTTTGTCATGTGATTCAACATTTTCAAAAAGATCGGTCAGAATCACCACAAGGCTCCGGCGCCTCAAATTTTCGGCAAGATCGTGAAGGGCATTGGCAGAAGCTGAAACCCGTTGTTCAAACGACCTGCTTTTTTCATTATCGAGGTATTGTTCAAGTTGCCCGAACAGCATCCTGACATGGCTGTAGGATGATTTTGGCGGAAAATAGTTTGAAATTTCCTTATCAAATAGTACCAGGCCGCATGCATCCCGCTGCCGGTGCATCATATAAATCAGTGATGCAGCATAAAGGATAGAATATCTCAGTTTGCTCCAATCTGCAAAATGTTTGAAATACATGGAACTGCTTACATCCAACACCACGTGTGCCCTGAGGTTTGTTTCGGCTTCATACCGTTTAACATAAAAACGTTCAGATTTTCCATACACCTTCCAGTCGATGTGCTTGAAATCATCACCCTGGTTATATGGGCGGTGCTCGGCAAATTCAACACTAAAGCCGTGATAAGGACTCCGGTGAAGCCCGGATATGAACCCTTCAACGATGGTTCTGGCTTTTAAATCGAGCGGTGCGAGCTGGGTTAATAAGTTTGGATCCAGGATCATATGATGAACCTAAGGGTTTTGGTGATTATCGCCAAGTTCAAAAACTAAACGTTTATCTTATTAACAACATTACTATTTTGTTTACTAAAAAATCAGATCAATCCGTTCATTCGGAACGTTATAGATCCCTGCAGCCTTGCACTTATCAAATAGAATTATATGTCGCGAATATATACATCAGCAAAAGATATTGATTTCAAAATTTCCGATTTACCCAAAATGCCTGCTCCAACTGAGGTGTTATTGGTTAAGCCAACCTATTTTGATGTTGAGTATGTGATAAATCCACACATGCAAGGCCAGATTGGCAAGGTAGATACTATTCAGGCTGCGAACGAATGGGAGCATCTTTTGGGCGGATTTAAAGAACTCGGAATACACACTCATGTTCTGAATGGAGTGAAAGGCCTGCCGGACTTGGTTTTTTGTGCCAATCAAAGCCTGCCTTACATTGATGAAGGGGAAAACAGGAAAGTGGTGATGAGTATCATGCATGCCCCTCAGCGTAAAGGCGAAGTAGCAGTTATTGAGGAATGGTTTAAAAAAAGTGGATTTGAAATACTTCATCTGGACCCGGAAGTAACCGAAAAATTTGAAGGGATGGGTGATGCCCTGTGGCATTTCAAACGAAAGCTTCTTTGGGGTGCGTACGGTTTTCGTACAAATCCAAGAGCATTTGAACAAATTTCAGCGATACTTGATACACCGGTAATTATTCTTGAATTGGTAGACGACTTCTTCTATCACCTTGATACCTGTATGTGCATGCTGAATGAGAAATCTGTTCTTATCTATCCCGATGCTTTCACAGAAACCGGTCTTGAAATGATACATCTGCTTTTTGAAAATGTGATTATTTCATCAAAATATGAAGCCCAAAAACTTTTTGCTGTGAATGCCACGTGTCCTGATGGTAAAAACGTGATGATTCAGCAGGGGAGCACGGATGTAAACAAAAAACTGAGAGATGCCGGTTTTAAAGTTCATGAATACAGCACGTACGAATTCATGAAAAGCGGCGGCAGTGTTTTCTGCATGAAACAACTCTTTTGGTAAACCTGCCGCGTGCACTCATTGATGCTGACCAGCATACATTGAAATTTCAACCTGCCCGTTCATTTTTTATCTTACAGGTAAATGCTATTAATTCTGTTTTCATGAAAAAATATACATTCATCCTTCTGTTCCTGTTTGCGTGGCAATGGCAATGGCAGGTTTCTGCACAAACTGCTGAAGAAATTCTTTTTGAAAAGGCCATTCCGTTTGATAACCGGTACGATCTTACAGCTATTTCTGATTGGATCACAACTGAACGACTTGTATTGATGGGGGAAGCATCACACGGGACGTCCGAGTTTTACACCAAACGCGCCATTTTAAGCAAACACCTGGTAGCCAACAATGGGTTTAATTTTGTGGCTGTAGAGGGTGACTGGTCTTCATTCTCCAGGATCAATGAGTATGTAAAGCACAAGGAGGGAGGTCCGCAGACAATTGAGGATGCTATGGATGCCCTCGACCGCTGGCCGCTCTGGATGTGGCGAAACCAGGAATTTAAGGCTCTCGTACAGTGGCTTCATGACTTCAATGCAGATCGTGAACCATCACAAAGAGCAGGTTTATACGGGATTGATGTATACAATAATTTTTCCGCAATGGAAGATGTAGAAGTGTGGGTCAGATCTATTGACAGTACCCTTGGAAGGCGTGCCGCACGGCTGAATTCATGCATCAGCCGCCATCCCGATCCGGGTTCCTATGTCCGTATGGTTGCACAAACCGGGCAGGACTGTTCGGAAGATCTGCTTGATGTACTTGAGATTGTTCAATCCCTTGAAGATCATCCTGATGCGACGGAGTGGGGATTTTTCCGGGCAGTGCACGGTGCGAAAGTAGCTATCAATGCGGAAAGGCATTTCAGGGGAAATCTGGAACCGCAGCCTGCGTCCTGGAATTATCGGGCATCTCACTTTTATCTCACTGCAGAGAGGCTCATGGAATATTACGGTGAAGGGAGCAGGGGGATTATCTGGGCCCATAATACACATATCGGCGATGCACGGGCAACGGATATGGCAAATTTCAATATGCACAATATTGGCCAGCTCAGCAGGGAAGCACTCGGCCGGGAAAATGTATTTGCAATCGGTTTTGGCACCTACGCCGGTGAAGTATTGGCAGCCCGGGAGTGGGAGGGGGAAATGCGTACAATGAATACTCCTGAAGCCCGATCCGGGACATGGGAAAATATACTCGGACAATCCGCTTACCCAAAATTATACTTCAATTTAAGAGATAATGAACTGGCGTCTATTTTGCAGCAGAGGATTCCTCACAGGGCAATAGGTGTAACCTACAATCCGGCCAATGAAGATGGCAACTATGTGCCCACTGTTATACCCGATCGGTATGATGCATTTATATTCATACGTGAAACACGTATTCTTGATGCCCTCGATCAATAATCTATCGTATTAACCTGCAGACATTATTATGATTATTTTGCGAAAAGCATTTATAGTGCTGTTTTTTTTCGTTTTTTTTGCACCCTCACTGAGCGCGCAACTTCTGAATGTTGAACGGATCCGCACCATTGCCGACACCAC
>RECI01000090.1 GCA_007694095.1 Balneolaceae bacterium
TGGTAGAGCAGCGGCCTTTTAAGCCGCGGGTCGTGGGTTCGAGCCCCACCCGATTCACGCTCTCTGGAAAAATTTTAAAGACTCTCTCTTGATTAACCTCTATCGGCTGATACCCGGTAGGGGTTATTTTTTTATAACACATCAGTGTTCGGGTTAAATCTTTTGCGTTTAGTATATCGATCGCTCCGCGAATTAACACCCATCGTGACAAGAATCAACGCAACCATCAGATCGGGAATATATTAATCAGGAATAATCGCCTCAGAAGTCATACAAAGAAATTCAAAGGTTTTGTTTATACCCAATATTTAGATTAATTTCATAAAAGATAAACAGACTGCAATGAAATTACCCGTTTTGAAATCTTCCCGATGGAACAGGTCCTGGCTGTTTGGTGTGCTCGCTGCATTTGTTGCAGCTTGGTTTCTTTTTTTTGATACACACAGTTTACTTACAAAACTAGAGCTGCAGAACCAAAAGAAAGATCTCATTGAGCGCACAAATGATTATCAGGAAAGAACTGCTGAACTCGAGCAGAAGATCAAGGATCTTGAAAACAACCCGAATTTGCTCGAAAAAATTGCAAGGGAAGATTATGGCATGAGAAAACCCGATGAAACAGTTTATAAAATCGTAAAAACTGAATAACATTTCTTATCTGAAACTGTTTTCTTTAAACGCCGTTCTTTAACACCCGTTAAACCAAATTTTATGATTGTGATTGGTACAGACCCCGGTGACACAAATATCAAAAACGCGTTATTTCACAGGGAAAAAGGATTTTTGAGGATACCTGAAAATATTGAAGGTTTCGAAATTAAATGTGAAATCACAGCAACTAAGGGCACCTTGCAGTACTCTGCATTCCTTGCCTTTGAAGATCTCTGATGCGTAGCTTAAGGCATGAAGAGTCACCAGGTATTACATATCAACTTATTGTTATTCCTTATAGGCGTTTTATTATGTTTTACTGTAACAGATCTTCATGCACAGGTAACTCCCGACACACTGAGAGCCGCAGAAACTGACACTATCCCGCAGCCTCCTGTGGATATGGCTCCAATGGATGTACCGCCAGACGGACCCGGTGCTCAATTTGCACCCCAGGCAGGTCAGCCTCCTGATACACAAACTGCTCAGACACGCCGCGCAGACCGTGAGTCTGTGCCTGATGCCGTTAATTTCCAGGCACGGGACTCACTGACTTTTAACCTTCGCAATCAGAGAATTGCCCACCTTTTCGGCTCCAGCAATGTAAAACACCAGTCTGGCGAGCTTTCATCAGGAAAAATTGAACTGGATCTGAACAAAAACCAGCTGCATGCAAATACATTAACCCCGCAGGATACCCTTTCTTACCCGGTTTTAAGACAGAATGGTAAAGATCTAAGAAGCACAAGGATTTTATTTAATTATGAAACAGAGAAAGGTAAGTTTGAATCGGCGGAAATCCAGATTGATGACGGCTACCTTATCGGGACCCAGGTAAAAAATGTTTCCAGAACCGAAGTGTTTATTGAAGATGGGATCTACTCAACCTGTCCTCCCGACCATATGTACTATTATATTAAAGCAAGGCGTATGAAAGTTGTGGATGAAGAGGAAATATTTTTTACCAATGCACAATTATTCATACTGGATATTCCCTATCCGCTCATTTTCCCCTTTGGATATGTTCCTGCCGGCATCGACCGGCGGCGTTCCGGATTACTGGAGCCGACGTATGCATTCCAAAACACCTCTGCACGTGGTATAGGCCTGCAAAACGTAGGGTGGTTTCAGTATATTAACGACTATTTTACCGCCCAAACATCATTTGATATTTTTACATCAGGTACATTTTTCAATGAATCGAGATTCCAATACAGGAAAACCGGAAATTATAATGGAAGTATAATCCTGGGATATTCAAGCGAGCGCGGCCTGGAACCTACCGACCCCGGATTTACAGAAACCAAAACCAGACGGTTGGCTCTAACCCACGACCAACAGCTATCACCTTATGCAAATCTCTCGGCAAACATCAACCTTCGAAGTGCCGACTTTTTCCAGAGAAATTCGTTTAATCTTGACGAGAGGGCCGAAACAAGCAGTTCATCCAGAATTTCTTACAGGTATAACCATCCTGAAGGTGTCTACAATTTCAGTGTTAGCTCAAACCTGAACCAGCAATTTAATACAAACACAACAAGACTTACCGGTCCCGAGACGAACTTCTCACTCAGGCAATTTTCACCATTTAAATCAAGCAGCCCCGGAGTGGGTCAGGAAAGCTGGTATGAAAGAATTTCAGTGAATTATCGCAATAACTTCCGTTCCCAATACAACTTTGTCCCAATTGACAGGGATACTGCCGACGTAAATTGGTTCCAGGCATTGCTTAACCCTTCACTCCACAGAGAAGCTACAGGTGAAGACAGGCACATTAAATACGGGTTTGTTCAGCGTGCTCAGATAAGCGCTTCTCAAATTATTCCCAGCCAATTCCTGAATATAAGTGCCGGACTTAATATTAATGAGTTTTGGTATCCCACCACAACAAGGCAGGTTTTTAATGAAGAAACGAACCGTGTTGAAAACGTGCTTGAAGATGGATTCACAACAGCCAGGGATTTTTCTACCTCACTGAGTTTTGGTACAACCTTTTATGGCATCTCCCAAATGAAAATCGGAAATTTTGAAGGTTTGAGGCATACAGTGAGGCCAAGTTTGAGTTTTAGTTACAGCCCCGACTTTTCCGATGAACAATGGGGGTTTTTCAGGGAAGTACAGACCGATACCCTTGGCAATACCCGTCGGTATTCAATCTTTCAGGACGAGATATTTGGAGGCCCGGCTGCCGGTGAACAGCAGACCATGTCATTCGGCGTCACCAATATCCTTGAAACAAAAAGGGTGAGGCGCGATTCCACCGGCGAGGTAAATTCCACGAATCTTCGCCTTCTTGATAATTTGTCGATGAACTCAAGTTACAACTTCGCGGCAGACAGTCTCAACTTTGGCCGATTGAGTGTTTCCATGTCTTCACAGGTTGTACAGGGGTTTCGAATACAGGCAAGCGCATCCTATTCATTCTATGCCAGGAACCAAAATGGAACTGAAATCAACCGTTTTATCTGGCAGGAAACCAATAAACTACTTCAACCAATTAATTACAATTTCAGTATTTCAACAAATATACGGAGGGGGCAACGGGGCACCCGTGTCACAACTCCCCCATACCGCCCTTATGATCCATTCGACCAGTTGTTTTTCGGCCCGATAGATACACGCTTTAACACACAACCGGTACAGGAATTTGGCACAACGTTTGAAATGGGCCTCGATTTCAGTTATCGATGGACGTATGTGTTCGGCCAGGATGCCCGAAAATCGGCAGTTCTTAATGCGAACAATATTCGATTTAACCTAACACCCAAGTGGAGTGTAAGTACACGTATAGGCTACGATTTTATCGAAAAAGACCTCACACCTTCTCAATTCAGCCTCAGGCGCACAATGGTTTGCTGGGATCTTTCCTTCCAGTTCAATCCGTTTGGAGATTTCCAGTATTATATGTTCCGGCTCTCTCTCTCCGGCGGACAAATCCAAAGCCTGTTTCAGAAACTGCCGGGCCTTAACAACCTCGAACGAAGTTCTTCACCAACCGGCCGCAGGCCGCCCCGCTTCTGAGAAATACAAACAATAAGGGAATTGGCCTGTATGATTTTTGATTGTAACAGCCGTACCTTTCATATCAATAAAATCTGTTATTTATATGCAAAACGGAGCACGTTTTTTTGCTTATTCAACTTGGGTCATCATGATATCGCTTGCCATTATCATATTTACCCACCAGTTTTTCCAGTTTATGGCTGAGTCGCTTCCCATTGCAATATTTATCATTGCCGGTTTTGGCTTTTTATATTTCAATCTCTCATATGCGGCTACTAAACGGTTTATAAAAAAAGTCCCGGTTCCAACCAATCTTCATATATTATTGGGAATTTTGATATTTCTGCCGCCAGCATTTTGGATTGTGATTGTAAATCTCCCTTTTTCACAATACGATTTATTACTGCTTCTGTTTCTTGTACTGGCCACTCTAACAGGAAGCATCTACGGAAACAGGGCGGGTATAAAAGCACGTTACGAATACATCCAAAAATTGAAAGAATATCAAAAACGGGCAGAGGAAAAATAAATCCGGAAACTCATACAACAACTGCCTTCGTAGCAGCTTCCTCGATCACCAGTTTTCGCTCTGTAATTTGTTCAAACAGCAGGTTCTTTCTCATGGCTCCCCAAATTTCCAGTTGTGGATCGGCCTCAGTAGTTATTCGAATGATTACCTGTTTTTTCCCTTTCTCGATTTCCATAGCTCTCACGTTTTGATAATGGCTTCGATCCAGGCCATCAGCAATTCTTATAATTCCGGATAATTTTTTCACTCTCTCTTTGTCTCCCTTTTCGAGGCTTTGATACTGCGGATGCCTCGCTTTGGGAATAGATCTCCGGTGATACCTGGCTACATTTGCCATAATTTCAATCTCATTCTCATCAAAGCCCCTGAGGTCAGCATTTCTGATGATATACAGTGCGTGTTTATGGTGTTTACGGTGCGATATGTAATAACCAATATCATGCATGTAAGCGGCATATTCCAGGAGTTCGCGGTCAACTGAAGTGAGACCCAATTCTGATTCAAATGCATCAAAAATTTGAAGTGCCAGGGCTGCTACATGTCGCGAGTGGCGTTCATGCCAATCACATTTATGGACCAGTTCCATTACGCTGCGTCTTCTTGGATCATCCACAAATTCCATCTCGCGTAAATCGTCCAGTTCCTCTTTCAGGTACCTCAGGATGATTCCTTCCCGTAAAGCCTGTGATGACAGTTTAATTTCTTTTATCCCAAATGTTTTTAGTACATAATGTACCAGTACCAAACCCGCAGGCAATAAATTATTCCGTTTCTCATCAAGCCCGACAAGTTTTGTGCGTTCATCAAAGTTCATGGTGATAACATCATCATAGAATTCAAAAAATTCTTTTGTGGAAAATTTCAGCTCATTTATGGATAAATTGGGTGACCGGTTTTGCCTGTGTGAGATCATTAGGCCAATATTTTCCATGGTGCCAGATGAGCCGATTAGTATGGAACCTCGATAGATTGCAAAAGCCTGCGCAACATCTGCCAGGGTTTCATTGTAATGTTGCTGCAGCTTTTTGATCTCATCATTTGAAATCGGGTCATGGTCCACGAAAGTGGCCGTCATCCGGGCAACACCCAGCTTTTTACTTGAGAGGTGAAAAAATTTCTCCTTATCCGCTATAATGAATTCAACGCTTCCTCCCCCAATATCCATGATCAGTGACGGTTCCGCGGGCATCTGTACTCCGTGTTGTACTGCCAGGCCAATCAACTCTGCTTCTACCCTTCCGGGAATTGCTGTAATTTTTATCCCGACTTCATCAATTACCCTCTGAATAAGTTCACCCCCATTCTTTGCTTCCCTGATAGCACTTGTTGCATAAGCAAGAATTTGTTCAGCACCCTGGTGTTCACTCAGGGTTTTGATTTTGTTCAGTGCATCTACTGCCCTGTTCATCGCATCCTCCGAGAGCCTGTTTCCCATACCTTTTTCTGCGAGCAGTACCATCTCTTTTAATTTATCTACGGTATAAAAGCTGCCATCAGAAAAAATATCAACAATTACAGCATGAAAGGAGTTGGTGCCAAGATCAATTGCAGCAACTCGTTTCAACACTTTTTTTGTGGATGTACTGCCCATGAAAATGAAAAAATATGATGATTGTTCGAAACTGGTTTTGGTATCTGATGATACTGAATGTACCCGCAAAAATCTCTTCGTATTTTTTACAACTAATATTGAGAGATTATAAACATGTAATTTTTATATTTTAGATGGTTTTTGATAAACAGTATTCCACGACCCAGAACTTCTGTTTTTAAAACCTGAATGCTGAATCAGTTTTTTCATGAACAACCAGTTTGATACCGTCACATTCCCGACAGCCCCGTGGTGTTTTAACGGCCATGCCCATACTGTACTCTGTTCAGTACTGTTCTCGGCACCTGCATTGCAATCCAGGCGAATTTTGATAGATACACCGGATCATGATTTTCTTGAACTGGACATCATTGATGGGCACAAGAATAAACCGGTTTGTGTGCTTTTTCATGGGCTTGAAGGACATACCCGCAGATATTACGTGGCCAGGCTTGCCGAACAACTTGTTTTACGGGGTTTTCATGTAGTGATGCTGAACTTCAGGGGATGCGGCACTAAAATGAATAAACAGAGAAGGTTTTATCATTCCGGGGAAATTGAAGATATTCAAACAGTATTTAAATGGGTGAACAGAGAATACCCTAATAAACCCATTTACTCTGCCGGTTTTTCGCTCGGAGCCAGTGCGCTCCTCAACTATTTGAAAGAACACGGCTCCAACCACCCGCTAAAAGCTGCCGCTGCTATTTCAACACCATTTGAACTTAAAAAGGGATGTCTGAATCTTGAAAAAGGGTTTAACAGAATTTATTCGATCCGGTTTCTCAGAACCCTAAAACAAAAACTTGAAACGAAACGAGAACAATATCCCGATTTACCCCGGTTTACCGGGTCAACATTATACGAATTTGATGACCAGGTCACTGCACCGCTTCACGGTTTTGATAGTGCCGATGATTACTATGCAAAATGTTCGAGCTACTATTTTATGGATAAGATTAAGACTGAAACCCTGATTGTTCACAGCAAGGAAGACCCAATGTGTCCATTTAAATGGACCCCGTTTAAAGCAATTGCCGCGAATCCAAAATGCACTCCATATTTTACCGAAAAAGGCGGGCATGTCGGTTTTTGGAGCCTTCCACCCGGCTGGCTTAATAAAACTGTGACCGATTATTTCGAATCATTCCGATGTAACGGCAAATCTCCTTTTTCTTAATATTTCAATTATTTTTTTGTGTTTATAGATATATATTCTGGCCAAAAACGGCAAAAAATTTCAATTACCAAGCACCAAATTTCAAACATTTTCGACCAACAATTCAGACATCGATATACCGTAAAAGTCAAATAAAAATGATGCCAACATTTTGGAATTTGAGATTTGAGATTTGAGATTTTAAATATCCCGGTTTAGGTAAATAAAAAATGTAACTTATCTGAGAAGAAAATATGGTCGTAATAATTGGTGCCGGACCCATCGGCCTTGCCGTTGCAATTGAATTAAAAAAAAGAGAAATAGAATCACTTATCATAGAGAGGGGAACTCTTGTTGATTCGATATTTCACTACCCTTCCAATATGACCTTTTTCTCAACCTCCGACAAACTGGAGATAGGCAACATACCATTCATATCACATGGGCCTAAACCCACCCGGCGCGAAGCCCTTGAATACTACAGGCGCGCGGCAGAGCATTATAACCTTCGGATAAATCTCTATGAACAGGTAAAAGAAGTGAAAGGCGACGACGGTAATTTTGACGTAGTTACTGAAAAAGCTACATATAAAGCCGAAAAGGTAGTTCTCGCTACTGGTTTTTACGGCCAGGAAAATAAAATGAACATACCAGGCGAAGATCTGCCAAAAGTAACACATTATTTTGACGAACCTCACCGGTATGCCTGGCAGAATATAGTGGTGGTGGGGGCTGGCAATTCCGGTGTAGATGTAGCACTTGAAACTTGGCGGTGCGGAGCCAATGTCACAATGGTGGTACGTTATGATACAATTAAACCCTCAGTAAAATACTGGGTTAAACCGGATATTGAGAACCGGATTAAGGAAGGTTCAATAAAAGCATACTTCAACTCCAAACTGGCCGGAATCCGTGAAAATGAAGTGGATATCCAAACACCTGACGGGCTTATCACCATCCCCAATGATTTTGTCCTTGCCATGACTGGCTATCACCCCCACTTCGGCCTGATGGAAAAATTGGGAATTGAGTTAACAAAAGATAAATCACGGATGCCAGTATATAACGGGCAAACACTCGAAACCAATCGCATGGGATTATATGTGGCCGGAGTGGTTTGCGGTGGCATGGACACCGGCCGGTTGTTTATTGAAAATACCCGGGTTCATGCTGCCCAAATAGCAGAGGATATTCTTGGAAAAACATAATAAGGTTTCGATCAGCAATATTTTTAAAATTGGATACTGTGGTGTCCATTAATCAGGTGATTAGCCATTTGAAAAAGCATACAAGTAAATTAATGCTTTTCCCCAGAACGATCTTATTTTAAATTCCTCTCCTCAAAATAAACCTGAATAACATTTTTGATTTCATTCATATCATAGTTATCAATGTTGATATTCAGTCTGAACTTATGTTCTGATTCTATACCCAAATAATCCACAAATGGCTCTTTCTCTCTGTAAAGGGTAATCATGAAAGGCATATTATCCGGAGTGCAAAATAACCTGATAAGTTTCGGAATCATTTTTTGCTGTGTGCCTGTAACAACAATATCTGATACCATAAAAGAATGAATAAAATCATATAGTTTTTCATTTTCTTCTCCAATTACTGTCGTAACCTCCTGCCAGGTAATGAAATCATTAAATTCAATATTGTTATAGTTTTTTTCATTTTCTATTAGTTTGTGCATTTTTTCTTTAGTGTAAAGAAATTTATTTACACGATATATTTCATGGAACGCACGGCTAAAACCATCAGAAAACACTAATGTTGAAAATTTGAAAGATTCATAAACATCAAAAAAATCCTTTAGGAACCTATAGAATTGCGAAACCGGGATATTCTCAAAAGTATCAGCGGTTTCAAATGTCGCATGCTCAATAAATCGGTCTTTAGCTTTATACCATGATTGAATATATGTATCCCACGGTGTTTTCAGGATAGCTGTATCTCCCTGCCTGATATGAACAAGAAGTTTGATTCCGGTTGTTTTATGAAGATTTTCTCTGGGTTTTAAAACCCGGTTTAAATCATATATTTTTCGAAATGGAATCTCAGGTGTATTTGAAGTTTCCGACAATCTGAATAATTTAAAAACTGTATCAAGTCCTTTTAAATGTATCATATTGTCTCTTGAATAATCGATCATGGAATCTAATCTGAATTTTATTTCACTTGTAAAAAAATCCCAGCTCCTGATCATTCGATTACTCAGTTCAATTTCATCAAGGTTAAAAGTTATCTCATGACAATTATTACCTGGCTGTTTGTTCACTGAATTTTTCAAATATTCATTTACGCCCAGAAAATCATATATATCTGAATAACTTTCCTGATTTGAGTACCCAGCTATATTGACCTTATTTTTTTTACCCTTCAGAACTGTAGCTGAATATTTTAACATAGACTCTTGATGGCTTCGTTTTGATTTCATTTGAACAAAATGGTAATTCATATTTATCGAATCACCAAGTCGGTGAAAAAACTTCATTGCAAACAATTGATCTGTAAAACCATTTCTAAAAATTGAATTGGTAAAAAAAAGTTTATTTTTACCCGCTGCATCGTCAAATCTTTTCAAAGCACGATATTTCGATGAAATCGGCGTCTTTTCATAAATATCCAAGAGGAGCCATATAGGTTTTCTAAAAATGGTTTTTAGAATAATGATGAACTTTTGTATTAAAGCATTAATACTTTTCATTATTCATACCTAAATAGCCTGTTTGAATTATTCTTTATAGTTTTCTTTGTAAGATGATCTCTGATTTTATTTGATATGTATATCTCATCATAATTTTCAATATTTACCTGTATAATATTACCCTGCACTTCATTAAGGCCAAGATAGTCTATGTCGAGGGATTTATTCCGGTATAGGATAATTAAGAGGGGCATTTCATCTTCATGAAAATATGATGCTACCAATTTTGGTATCATGATCTGTTGGGTTCCCGTAATCAGAATATCAGCCTTCATAAAATCGTGAATATACTCATACATTTTTGAAAGCTCTTCACCGATCACCATTTTCGTATTCGGTATTTTCCTGAAAACACTGAATTGATCAGTATCATAATTGACCTGCACCGATTTTAGCCGGTTTATTTCTTTTTGGGTTATATCTTTCCTTTTGGAATACTTATATATCAGGAGAAATGCTTTTTTAAAACCATCAGAATATACGTGCGTTGCAAATTGATTGGCATCCAGGTTCTCAAGTAATGTTATATAAAATGAATAAAAATCTTGTATTGAAATAAATCCGGCTTCATTGAGCTCATCCGAGCGAGTCAGTTGCTTATATTTATCTTTAAATTTATACCATACGGGTATATATGTATTCCAGGGTGTTTGGATAACAGCCGTATCACCCTGACGGATATGTAAAAATATATTGAATTTACAGGAATCATTTTTATTCTTAAAATTGGTAGAATCCAACTTATTCTGAAAAAATTTTTGATAATCAATTATTGATTCAGTCGTTTTAGGAATTAATTTATTGAATGGAAAATAAAATCGCGCAGATGCTCTAAAGCAATAAACTGTAGGCCTGTTTCTATAAATAAAAGGAAGTAAAGCCTGGTTTACAGTTTTTAGTAATTGATCAAACGTTTTAATACTCCCGTCATTTTTCACCAGGAGATCTAAATTTATATCAGCATTATACACTTCATCTCCCTGAAGCGGTTTTGAAAGTTGAGCCAATGATTGATTAATACCTAAAAAGTTAAATATTGAATCGGGTTTTTCATGATTAATATCCTTTTTTTCCGAAGTCGATGTACTCTCTTTTTCACCAAATTCCGAGAATGGGATTGAACTCCTTATCGATTCAAGTGGAGTATATGTATATTCCAGGCCAAGGCTTGTTCCTATTTCATAGAGCAATTTGAATCCAAATAATTGATCCGTAAAACCAGACTGTACCAAATTTGTTGTGAAAAAAAGCTCACTTTTTTGTGCCTTGGTTTGAAACATCTTGAATTTTTTTTTCTCACTCTTTAAAGAAAGGCTTTTAAAAAAATACCATGCATGATATTTAATAGTATCAAACCTTTGGGATATGACAAATGTTAATTTTTCAACAATTTTATAATTCTTTATTGAAGTTTCATTCCACTTCATAGAGTGATAGGTATCATAGTGCAGGGATATTGATAATTAATTAAATCATGAATTTATCATTAATATTCAACTGAATTCTTAGTTCATTATCTGCCGAAAATTTCTTTTTCACAAATTCATTTGATATTTGAATAACCATAAATCTTTATAAAAAAACGTATTTTGTAAATATAATCACTGGCACCAAGCTATTGTTATTATTGATTTCCACTAATAATTATATTTTCGATGAACTTTCAGTAATTCATGGAAGCCGTTCTTTTCAAGGGAACTCATTAATTCATCGTAGTTTTTTACGATTTCAGAATATGGTTTGGAATACGTTTTTATAGTTTTAGTTTCTGCTGGTTCATGCTCCAAAGAAAGCAAATCAAAAATTAAATTCATGGTTTTCTGTCTGTTTACCAAATCCATCAGATCATCTTCATAGGATATTCTGGTAAATTTTATCCCTTCCAGACATTTTTTCTCATTATTGTGCCAACGCAGCCTATTTTTCACAGTCTTTAAAAATCTATCTACATCAATAACAAAATTATTATCTGTTTCATTAATCCCGCTTCTGTTAATGAAATATCCTGTCTGTAAAGCTATAATATTCGACAAGGACTGATTTATAATGTCTTCACGCTCCAAATAGATAATTTTCCAGTTCAACTTATATAACGTCTGAATTGTATGACAGATAAACGGGGTGTGAAAAATAAACAAAAAGCAACCATATACCGGTTTAAGAGCACCCAACCGGCGAATATAAACATATGGAATCGGAAATAGCTTGCATAATTGATATAATGCGTCGTTGTTCAAATATTTAAAACGCGTTCCATTAGATATGTATTCATCGGTTAATGTTAAAATCTCCCCCTCACAATGTATTTTGCTATGCGAATCTAACAGCCCTTGCAAAAGAGTGCTTCCGGATCTGGTTTGTGAGAATACCACAAATTTGTTTACCATTATTCAAATGTATTTTCTTTGAAAATTACACTGATAATCAGGTTATTTCTCTTAGTTTTTCGGAAAGATTGTGATGATCCAAACAAGCAATTAAGTCCCTGTAATTGCATACAAGTTCTGAATAGGATTTTGTATAAGTTTTATGCAGGCCTGAATTTACAGGCATACTTTCAATTTTTAAGTAATTAAAAATTTTATCTACTGTGTCCTGCCATTTATTATTGTCTTCCAAATCATCCTCATAGATAACTTGCAAGTGTTCGACATTATGCAATATCGATTTTTCCTTTTGATGCCAGTTTATTCGAATTCTAATTGCTTTAAGAAATTCGTCTTCTGATATGTCAAAACTGTTATCTGCAGTTCTGTCAATGTTGTTAAAATTGTGAAAATACCAATTACGCCTTGCTATAATATTAGAAATAACCTGATTTATTATATTTTTTCTTTTTAAGTGGATGATCTTCCATCCCATTTTTGAAAGTGTTTCAATACTTCCCTTTATATAAGGTGTATGGTAAATAAACAGTGTAAAGCCGTAAACCTCTCTTTTAGATTGAAACTTGCGGCAATAAAAATACAGAATGGGTAATCGTTGCCAGGCTTTAAGAGTAAATCGATTGCTCAAATAACCGTCTGTCAATGCAAGAATTTCACCCTCACATTGAATGGAAGGATGAGAGCCAAGAAGCTCTTTCAATAAAGTACTTCCTGATCTGCTTTGAGATAAAATGACGAATTTATTTGCCCGGCTGATCATGAAGAATCTTTTTTCTTTTGACCGATGCATGCAACACTTTCAGATAATCTTTGTAATGAGCTTTTTTTAGCATGCCCTGATTGGTTGTATGAATCCTCCTGTATGTCACTAACTCTGGTATTGTTACATATCTTATTCCGGAATCTTTAGCCTTGCTGAACCAATCTATAAATTCTCCGAGTTCTAATGATGTATCCATGTAGCCAATTCCATCAAAAACTCTTTTCCTGATAATGCAAGTAGCTGGCAAATAACCGTAATCGACATTTTTATAAATATCTAAATTCAAGCTTATATGGTTATTTAGCTCCGGGCTGATAAATATTTTCACTTTGCCAAATACAATATCAATATTATTATTGGCTGATAACGGTTCCATCAGAACATCCAGATGATTATCCGTCCATATATCATCAGCATCTAAAAAAGCTACGATGTCTCCCTTTGATTTTTTTACACCATAATTCCTGGCTGCGGCGGCACCACTGTTTTCTTGCCTGTAAATTGTTACATGCGGCAGAAATTTTTCAGCCACTTTCATACTGTTATCCTCTGAACCGTCATCAATCAGCAGGATTTCATAAATATCAGTTTTTTGCCGGAAAACACTGTTAAGAGCCTCCTCCAGATATTTTTCTGAATTATAAAATGGTATCACAACTGATATTTTTTCTGTAATCACAATTTGCTTAGTAAATTAATAATTTTAACTTGTTTTAAATCAGAACTATAGAAACATGAAACCGGCTTTTCATCCACTCATTAGTATTATTATTCCTGTATACAACGCAGAAAAATATCTTTCAGAAGCCGTTGATAGTATACTGTCGCAAAATTATAAAAAAATCGAGGTTATCCTGGTAGATGATGGCTCGAAAGATAAATCTGTCGATATTATCAATAAATATGTTCAATATCACAAAAAAATAATATCCATTGCTCACGATAATTCAGGCCCTTCAGCCGCAAGAAATAACGGAATTAAATTAGCGAGTGGCGAGTACATCACATTTCTCGACAGTGACGATTTCTGGTCGGCTTCATGCCTTCAAACTCAAATCATGTTTCTCAGGCGAAACCCTGATTGCAAAATAATCTGGGGTAAGACCCAGTTTTTTAAAGATAATGAAAGTAAAAAATATGAAAATATCGGTGAACCGTTACATTTTCTGAATGTAGGCAGCGCCCTGTTTCATAAGACACTTTTTGATACGGTTGGTTTATTTGACGAAAATCTGGGGTTTAGTGAAGATTTAGACTGGTTCAGCAGGGCAAGGGAAGCCGGGGAGATAATTGTTAAACAGCCTCATACAGTGCTTTATTACCGGAGCCATGAAACCAACATGACTAAAAATAAAGGAATTCAGGAGCTTGATCTCATCAAAGTATTAAAAAAATCACTGGACAGGCGCCGCGCTTTTCCTGATACAGACATTGAACTACCCGAAATAGGTACAACTATTTAAAAAATGATGAAACCTTTAGGCTAAAAACCTCTATTTAGCAATTTTTGAGATTCATCCCGCCGTATGCCAGAGGTTTATCATATCATCAAGATTTTCCGGCCTTTTTAACGCACCGGCGAATGCCAAACCGGTCTTCATTTTGCGTTCTTTGATTTTTTTTAACATCATCAATACAAACTTCGTCCTGTCGGCTCGTTTTGAAAAATTTTTGCCATGTAACCTGTGGAAAAAAACAAGATCCCGGTGCACATATATTGGCAATTGTAATTCACGGGCACGAAAAAACCAATCTGTATCATCACCTGAGAGCAAATCGGTATCAAAGTTGCCTACATGATCAAATGTTTTTCTTTTTACAAGTGAGCTGCCAAGCAACAGCTCAAGTGTTGAGTGTTCTCTTTTGGCAGTTTCATCAATTTCATCAATACTATTAAATTCATATTTCATTGAAAATCCTATTACAATATTCAAATCTTTAAATTTGTTGAATATCGATAGTTGGATGCCGAGTTTGTCAGGATGCCAGATATCATCTTGGTCAATAAATGATATGAAATCTCCCGTTGCGTATTCTAATGCAGTATTGCGTGCAGCCGGTGGACCTCCGTTCTCTCTTTTTACATAAATAACGTTATCGCCAAATTGCTTAATAATTTTTTCACTATCATCTGAGGATCCGTCATTGACAGCAATAACCTCAATCGAGTTGTGTTTTTGATTTAACACACTTTTTATTGCATCTCCAACAAATTTTTCACCGTTGTAAACCGGTACGATAACTGAAACTTTTTGATTTATCACCTGATTTCTCTTTTTAAAAGCCTGTTTTGATAATCTCTGTTGCGATCCCGATCCAAAATTTTTTTAAAGGTTTTCAGCTGATTGAGCTCAAGTATATTTTTCCCTTCAGTCATATTTTTTCCGTGCCTTTGTACAAACAGGGTTATTTCATTGAGCCATTTAATTGGAATTTTCATTTCTTTCGCACGATTATACCAGTCTGTATCCTCTCCATACAACAGATTAGGGTCAAATAAGCCAACTTTTTCGAATACAGATTTTCGATATAGTCCTGCGCCAATATAATACAGATAAGATTCTTTTGGATCCCCTACATACTCTTTACCGCCATCCTCGTCAATTTTAAATAACTGTGCCCGTCCCCGCACAATTGCATGTTCCGGATCATTGACGAGCTCGCTTAAAAGTAATTCAAGATTATTTTCTGGCCACAAGTCATCCACGTCAAGAAAAGCGATAAATTCACCTGATGCATCTTTAATCCCCCAATTTCGTGCATTTGAAGGCCCCATATTTTCCTGCCTGAAATACCGGACATCAACAGGAAGAGTATTAATTATATCTTCAGTATTGTCTGTTGAACCGTCATTCACAATGATAATTTCAAGTGCCGGGTAATTTTGGGTGAGAATGTTTTCAATGGCACTTTCAATAAATTTTTCTCCATTGTATACCGGTATAATTACGCTGATTAGCGGCATATTTGTATTCACAGGCACAGGTTCTGCCTTAGTGATAAATGATTCTGGATCACGAATAAACTCTGAAATAGCCGCGGGTAATTTGTCGATATCAGTTCCGGGCTCCAGCCGGTATGACGGCACACTGCCGCAAAATTTGTTAATAAAATCATGAGTATGAGCCCCTACTCCGGGAAGCTGAGACATTGTTGTAAACGATAAAGCGCGTTGTATTCGCCAGTATGAAATATTTTTGAATGTGGTATTCTGCTTATGTTTAACTTCGGGCTCAAGAATTGCCCTCACTGGAGAGCTTTTTAAAAGCTGATTTTTAAGTTCCGGATAAAAAAACAAAACGTCCTTTTCCTGATCCTCTTGAATAACAGGGCCTGCAAACTTCCTCAATTGAGAAAATTTAATTTTTTCGCCCCTGTTCAATTTGCCTGTATTATATAAACTGAATACGGTTGGAGACGGATCATTTTTTACGATGAGGTAATCATCTGCTAAATAGTTCATCCCGGCATTAAGACATGCAAGTGCCGTTGTCGACTTACCAACACCGCCTTTACCAGTTATGAGAACAGCACCTTCATCAGTTCCAACAGCCGCAGCATGCAGTAACTGGCCGCCATTCTTTTCCATCCACCAATGGAATATCGTTCTTAATGGTGATGAATAAACCCAATATGGAAGCTGAGCAGGCAACCTCACCCAATAAACAGCTTTATTGGTATCCATATCCATAACATTTACTGAAAATTCACTCCAGTGAAAAGCGGTTTTAATTCTTTTACTGGTAAATCCCCATATATCGCCCCTGTCTGTAAAATGGTTTTTTTCACATGGTGGCGGAATCATATCGATTCCTGTAGACTGTGAATCCCATATATGAATTGTACAATCGGAATTTACAGGTTCAGAAATTTCAAGATGTTCGATAGCAGGTGT
>RECI01000171.1 GCA_007694095.1 Balneolaceae bacterium
GAGAAACCGAGAAACCGAGAAAATTGAGAAAATTGAGAAAATTGAGTTTGGAATTTGGGATTTGGGATTTGGGATTTGGTATTTAAACTTGCCAACTGCCAACCGCTCTGTATGATGCCGATAATTTTTACTTGCAATCTTAACGAAACTGACCACATTTCTTGATTGCGGGAAAGAATTTGTGAACGAAAATCGTTACTATAGAATGTAATTTACCTCAAATGTTCTCCGATTATGAAAGCTGAAGAAAAACAAAATCTGTCTGCTGACAATAACCAATCATTTACAGTTGCAAAAAAGCATACTCATGAGGAATTTCTCAGGGGGATAAAGGCCGCCGAAAAGGGTCCTTTTTTCACGGTACAAGAATCGATGCATATGTTTGAAAAATGGATAAAAGAGAGAGAAAAGAAGTAAATGTATCAGCTGCGTTTAATGAAGATATTGCTGAAGTATATGCATATGGTGAAGAGCTGTTTGGCCGCGTTGCCGCTAAAAGCTTTGTTTCTGATATATATAGCAGAATTTGGAATTTAGATATTGAGTGGCGCCTGCATCCGGAATGCCGTCACCTTCCAACTAAAGACAAAAGATATCGCAATATTATTTTAGGTAATTACCTGATTATCTACCGTATCAAAAAAGTTAGGATACTTGTACTTAGAATTCTTCATGAAGTGAAACAGAGAAACAGAGAAACAGAGAAACAGAGAAACAGAGAAAATTGAGTTTGGAATTTGGAATTTGGGATTTGGAATTTGGGATTTAAACTTGCCAACTGCCAACTGCCAACTGCCAACTGCCAACTGCTGAAATGGAAGGAACTTAAATGTATTGCTCGGATAAATGGTCACATCTACATATTATATGCTATTACCATAAAAAAGCTTGTTCGAACCGATTTTTCTTTGTATGATTAAAAACATTTAACATCTACACCCATCTTTTTATCCATTATGCCTCAATTCAGACTAAAAGGACAAACGACTGCGGGCAAAACCGTGCTTCGGGAGTTTGAGGCCCCGAATAAGAAAATTGCACGCGAGCGTATCAAAAAACTCGCCGACGCCAGGTCGATCAGTATACAGGCCCTGGAAGAGAAAAAGGTGTTTTTGTATAAAGTTCGCAAAAATGGTTTGGCCACAGAAGGCGAGCAAGAGGCCTATAACCCCGAAGATGTGGAACGAGCCCTGAAAAAAATGGGCTACCGTGTGGATTTTGTGCGCAAAAAATGGTTCGACCTCAAAGGGATGGTTCCGCAGGAAGAGGTTGTCACATTTATCAGGTTATCGTCCGACCTGCTGAAGCAAAAACTCCCTTATGACCAAATCCTCACCCTTCTGCATGAAGATACTACCAATAAATCCATGAAAGAGATGATCCGCCAGATACAGAAAGATCTTCGGGATGGAAAAGAGGGGAGTGAGGTGTATGGAAAGCATGAGAAAATTTTTGGCAGGTTTGCCTCCTACATGCTTGGGGTGGCATCCACCAGCGGTAATATGGCGAATGTTTTTTCCAGTACAGCCAAATTCATGGAAAGGGATTCCGACTTTAAAAAGAACATGCGCCGGTCGCTCTTTATGCCAATGATAACCGTACTGGCGGTTATTGCGACACTTCTCTTTTTTATCGGTTATGTATTCCCGGTTACGGCAGAGATGTTTCTTGAGTTCGATATCATTCTGCCGCCGCTTACAGCACAGGCACTCGACTGGAGCCGCTGGCTTCAGGCACACTGGATTCCCGTTGTGATAGTGCATGTTGCGCCATTTGTAATTTTTTACCTGATGTGGAAAAACAAACACGGCCGCATTCTACTGGACAGGACGCTCATCAGGCTGCCCGTGATCGGCGATTTGCTGCATAAAATCAGCATCGAAATATTTTCACGTGTATTCAATACACTATACAGTGGCTCCGGCCAGAATATTGAGGTGATTCGCATTGCTGCAGAAGCGTGCCGTAATACCTACATAGAGAAGCAAATAAAGGAGGTGGCAATTCGGAGGATGCTCGAGGACGGCCTGGGCCTGGTGGAGGCCCTTGAGGCAACCGGGGTTTTCCCGAAAAGCGCGATGAGCCGTTACCGGCTTGGCGCTGAATCCGGCTCACTGAAAGAGAACGCAGGACAACTTGCCGATTACTATGAAAAACAGACAGAGTATCGGCTTGAATCTGTGATTAACCTCATCAACCTGTTTATTAGTATCTTTATTTTTGTGGCACTTATCTATATCACAGTGGTTTCTTCCGAGGCGGCGATTATTCAACCGAATTATTAGACCGAACCGGGAAAATTGAAGATCCAAAATTGAAGATTAAAAATTAAAAATTAAAAATTGAAAATTGGGGGAGCAGTGTGTGTGGGTGATTTGAGTGCCGAAACAGAAGAAGGCCGCGAAATCCACAAACACCGCACATCGTACATCAAAACGATCTGCGATACACGATATACGTTCTGTGATGTGCGATATGGTTGGTGGCATCCAGCATCCAGCATCCAGCATCCAGCATCCAGCATCCCGGTTTTCCCCAACAACGCTGACAGATCCGGTGGGTGCTGTCAGGTTGTTGTATCAGTATCTTTCCAAAACAACCGCATATCCCTGGCCAACGCCTACGCACATGGTTACGAGGGCATATTTTTTTTGTTGTTTTTGTAGTTCGATGGCTGCGGTTTGCAGGATTCGTGCCCCGCTCATACCCAGCGGGTGACCAATGGCAATGGCCCCGCCGTTGGGGTTGATACGGGGATCATCATCGTCAATACCCATTTCCCTGGTGCAGGCAAGTACCTGGGCGGCGAACGCCTCGTTGATTTCTATAATATCGATATTATTGAGTGTGAGTCCGGCGCGTTTGAGGGCCATATTGGATGCCGGAACCGGCCCGATTCCCATAATACGCGGCTCCACACCAGCTACAGCGGAGGAAACGATACGCGCGATTGGGGTCAGCCCGCCTTCTCTCACCGCTTTTCCTGATGCAACAATCATCGCCGCAGCCCCGTCATTCAGCCCGGAGGCGTTGCCTGCCGTCACCGTACCATCATCCCGGAATGCGGGTTTAAGCGTTGCAAGTATTTCCGGGGTTGTATCCGGTTTGATGAACTCATCTTTCTGAAAGATTGCGGGATCCTGTTTTTGGCGCAATATTTTGACCGGTACAATTTCTTCATTCAGCCGTCCCGATGTTTGGGCACCCGCTGCTTTCTGCTGAGACCGGGCAGCAAACAGATCCTGGTCATACCGGGAAACCTTATACATATCAGCAAGATTTTCGGCGGTTATTCCCATGGCATCGGTTCCATATAACTCTTTCAGCCGCGGGTTGATGAATCGCCAGCCAAAGCTGGTATCGTATAACTGTGCATCACCTCCAAATGGCTGTGAAGTTTTCGAGATCACCCACGGCCCTCGTGTCATATGTTCCACACCGCCCGTGATGAACAGGTGCCCTTCACCGGCTTTTATGGCACGTGAGGCATGTATCGCGGCCGACATTCCGGAAGCGCAAAGCCGGTTAACCGTTTCACCGGGCACCGTATACGGCAGGCCTGCCAGCAGCAGTGCCATCCTTGCAATATTCCGGTTATCCTCACCCGCCTGGTTTGCACATCCTAAAATCACATCGTCAACAGTAGTGTAGTCGATGCCAGGGTTCCTATTCATCAATTCAGCGATTACAAGTGCCGCAAGGTCGTCTGTCCTGACAGGAGAAAGGCTTCCCCTGAACCTGCCAACCGGCGTCCGGATTGCGTCGATGATGAAAGGGGTGTTTAAATCAGGCATCAGTTTTAAAGTGTGATATTAAATCATTTTGTACAAGATGTGTATATGTAGCTAAATGAAGTAAATGAATCCGCGGAATAATTGAAAATAGAATTTATTGCAAAATTACCCACTGGGATAGTCAAATCAGCTGCTCTCATTAATAAGTTTAAAAAGATCTTTCACTTTATTTACATCTACATCACCATCATAGTTTAAATTAATATTTACTGTGAACTTGGCTTCAGAGGTAATTGACTTTACAGAATCCAGGCTTTTTTTACTGTTTTTTGGTTTCTTTTTATGTGTTGTTGTCTCCTTCTTGTTTGGTGGAATGTAATCACTATAATTTTCTTTTGAATTTTTCCCTTCTGGATGAATTTTTATGTGCGTGCTCAATTTGTACTTTTCTTCACTATTTTCTTCTTCAAATGGGACAATGATATCTAAATGTTTTAAATATTCAATTACATGATTGATTGCATTTTTATGGTATTCCGGATCAGCTTCAACAGCTTTACCTATGAACATAAATAATTCCTTTTCTGTAAGAGAGTCTTTTTTAGCTCGAAAGATTTTTTGTGTTTCTTCACCAAACCAGGTTTTTAATATCAGCGGCTTTAAACTTTGAAAAGCTTTTTCCCTCGACTCACATTTAAGTTCATTTACAAAGTTAATGAGCTCCTGTTTAGGTTTATATTTAAAACCGTCCTTTTCAGCAAAACCTATTTTATTGAAAAAAGTTAAAACACCACCAATGATGTGTTTACTTATATCAGAGAGTGATGCAACTTCATCACGACCTACAAAATCCTGCCCAAAATTACTTGCAGTAACAAATAAGTGAAGTATTTCTAAATCTCTCTCAAAACTGCTTCGAATATCAGGGAGGGGTTCCGATAAGTTATATTTTGTTCTCTTCTTTGAACTCTTTTTTTTCTCACCCATTAATTTCTCTCTTAATTATTAAATTTATTTCTAAGTAGCAGGTTTTTACATTGATCAATTATTTTAAGTCAGTTGATACCTGGCAACTTAGCATATAATTACCCCACACTCATTACACTATGTAAAGTTAGCTACTTTATTTTTTTTTATTACATAATGACAAAGTCTTAAAATCTAGACTGTGCGCTCCTTGCGCCCTTTTCGGTTAACAACAAACTACGCTTCAGCCACTTCATCCAGTCTCACGCCTACCAGGCGGCTGACACCGGTTTCGGGCATGGTAACTCCGTACATCATCTCCGCTTTCGACATGGTCTTTTTGTTGTGCGTAATGATGATAAACTGAGTTTCTTCGCTGAACTTTCTGAGCATATCGGAAAAACGTTCGATATTCGCGTCGTCAAGAGGGGCGTCTACCTCATCCAGCACACAGAAAGGGGAGGGCTTAACAAGATAGATGGCAAAAAGGAGGGCTATCGCAGTGAGCGTCTTTTCACCACCGGAAAGCTGGTTGATGCCAGACGGACGCTTACCACGCGGGTTTGCCTTGATATCGATTTTGGCCTCAAGCGGGTCTTCGGCATTTTCCTCAATCAGCAGGTCGCAATAGTCATCTTCATGGAACAGTGTATGGAATACGTGCTGAAAATTCTGGCGGATTTTTTCAAAGGTGTCATTGAAGCGCCCGGTGGCGGTATGGTTGATCTCACGAATGGTTTCGCGCATCTCTTTTTCGGCCTGACGCAGGTCGGCAATCTGGCTCTCGTAAAAATCGAGCCGCTCTTTCTCTTCTTTGAACTCATCAATCGCCAGCGGATTCACATCGCCGATCCGGTGAAGTTTTTGCCGTAAAAACCCGATCCGTTCTTTTGCTTTCGCGGGATCCGTATCATCGGGAAGCTGCTCATTCACCTGCTTCATGAGGAGTGCATAGGTTTCCCAGATGTGATCGGCCAGGCTTTGTGCCTGCAATTCAAATTTTTCGCGCGCCATGGTGAGGTGATGTACAAGCTCCAGGTTCACCTCTTTTTTACGGCGCAGGTCTCTCAACTCTTTTTCCAGTTCGTTGATTTGCCCTCGCTGTATGCTGCTCGCTTCTTCGGCTTCCTCAAGTTTGGCATCGGCTGTTTTTTTTATTCCACGGTTTCGTGACAGTTCATTTTCAGCTTCGGCAATTTTTTGTTTGAATTCTTCGATTTTTTCATGGCTGATCCCCAGTAATTCGTTCCTTGTTTCCAGCCTCGCCTTAATATTTGTGATGCCACTTTCTGCCCGACGGATATCTTTGCTGAGGTTTTCAGTTTTGTTATTGAGATCCTGGTGTTTCAGCCGCGCGTCATTGAACCGGTTTTGGGCAATGGCGCGCTCTTCTTCCAGTTTCTCAAGAATTTTTTTCTTTTTATTCTGTTCACTGTCGAGCGTTGTGATTCGCTGTTGAAGCTCTTTCTGCTGCGGCTGAAGGGTTTCCAGTTCTTCGTTTGCCGTACTGCGGTTTGCCGCCAGCATCTCTTTTCGCGTTACCAGTTCGGCGATGTTTTTCTCATAAACCGAAATTCCCGATTGGTGCCGGCTGATGGCTTGTTCGTGTTCGCGTGCTGTTTTCTGAAGATTTTTGATCTTTCTGCGAATCTGGTCCAGGTCAATGGCCTGCAATTCATAGTTTAGTGCCGTTAGTGCCTGTTCCTTGCGGTGAAGGGCCGCTTCTGTTTCGCTTCGTTTGGCGGCAAGTTTTACGAGTTTGTCTTTCAGGCCCAGGCGCATTCCGGCCTGTTCATTTTTACTGCCGCTTTTCAGGATTTTTTCGGGTGTGATCTGTTCCCCATCCGGTGTTACGGCAGCAGTACCTCCGTGTTTCAGCATTTCGATGGCTTCATCAAGAGTGTCGGCATAAATTGTATTCCCGAGCAGCAGTCGGGCTGCATTCAGAAACCTCTCTTCACACTGTACATGTTCGATTATTGACCCGTTTACTGCCGGATAATTTTCTTTTAACTCGTGAACCGGGATAAATGTAGCCCTTCCCTTGTCATGGTCACGAAGCAGTTGGGCCGCTTTTTTGGCTTCGTCGAATGTGCCTGTAATCACAAAGTTTACGGCATCGCCCAGTGCGGCTTCCAGCGCGGCACTTTTTTCTTCTGTTGTATGGAGTACATCGCCTGCTGTTGTAAGGATTGAAAAACCGGATGCATGGTTGTCGATAAGGTATGAGACGGAACCGGGCAGTGCCTCATTCGATTCGGCGATATGCTGCAGCAGTGACACCTCAGAGATGATGGCATCCCGGCTGCTTTTTAGCGTTCGGATTTCTTCGCGCAGAATTTCACGCTTCATCTCCAGTTTTGCACGGTTTTCATCGGCTTGCTGCAAATTTTGTTCCTGCTGCTCTATTTCGGAATAAATTCCTTCTGCTTTTCCTTTGATGATGGCTGCTTCACCCCGGGCGTTTGCAATCTCATCCTCAAAATTTTCAATATCCCTCAATATCCGCAATTCATCATCTTCACTGCTTTCCAATTTCGATTCCAGCTTGATGCGGCTCGATTGCAATCCGGTCAGTTTTTGGTTCACATCACTGATGGCTATTTCAATCTCGTAGAGTTCATGGCGAACACCGGCATATTTTTGCTGAACTTCAGTGAATGTTACTTTTGATTGTTCGAGGGCTTTTTCCGATTTCTCTTTTTCATCGGAAAAGGTGGCGAGTTTTTTTTCACTTGCCGCCTTCAGTTCTTCCAGCTCCTTCAGGTCTATTTTGCTCTGTTCAATATCAGACCTGTGCTGTTTGATTACATTCTCTTCATTAATGATTTTTTCCTTGGTTATCTGAAGAGTGGTTTCCAGTTCCGTGATAGTTGCCTGCAGCTGTGTGAACCGCCTTTTTACCTCGGCTTCATGTTTTTCTTTTTCAAGCAGCCGGTTTCGGGCCTGTTCCTCGGCTGACTCGAGCTCAACAAGTTTTTCCGAAAGGGTCTTTTTTTCTTTTTCAGCGTTGCCGATTTGAACCTGGAGTGGTACCAGTTCATTTTGAATAGCCGTGTATTCACGAAGTGTGTAGGCTTTGTCAAGCGTTTCGAGCTCAACGCGGAATTTTTTTGCCTGGGCAGCTTTTTGGGCCTGCAATTCAAGCGAACGGGCTTTTTTCCGGATTTCAATGAGGATATCCTCAACCCGGGTAAGGTCGTTCAGGGTTTCATCAAGTTTCCGAAGGGTTTGCCTCCGTTTTTCCTTGTAACGGGTAACACCGGCCGCCTCTTCAAAAAGGCGCCTTCTGTCGTTGTTGCGGTCATTCAGAATTTCTTCCACCATTTTCAGCTCAATCACCGAATAGGCATCGCTGCTCATCCCGGTGTCCATAAAAAGGTCCATGATATCTCTGAGCCTGCACGGTGTGTTGTTGATGAGATACTCACTGTCGCCCGACCGGTATAGGCGCCGGCTGATGGTAATTTCACTGTATTCAACCGGCAATATTCCCTTGTTGTTCACGAAAGTAAGCGACACATCGGCCATCCCCAGGGCTTTCTTTTTAGCAGTACCATTGAAGATCACATTGCTCATGGAGCTCGAACGCAGCAGGGTAGGGCGCTGTTCGCCGAGAACCCAACGGAGGGCATCCACAATATTCGATTTCCCACAGCCATTAGGCCCAACAATGGCTGTGATGCCGTTGTCGAACTTTACATGGGTTTTATGAGCGAAACTTTTGAAGCCGTGTAAATGAAGATCGGAGATATACATTCGTCAGTATTGCAATTTTCACCTAACGCTTGTTTGCAGTGTGCATTGCGCCAAGCACTTAGCCCAAATGCTTTCCGGTTTGGAATTTGGAATTTATGTTTTGCCCCGTAGGGATCACTTTGTGGAAATTTCATGAACAGGGTAAAAAAACACGGCCGTTAAACAGTCATGATCTCCTGCTCTTTGGTGTTGAGCAATTCATCGATTTTTTCGATGAAATTATTCGTGAGTTTCTGGATTTCTTCTTCGGCTTCAAAGCGGCTGTCTTCGGGGAGTGATTCACTCTGTACGGTTTTTTTAATTTCATCATTTGCATCCCTGCGTACATTCCTGATGCTTACACGCCCCTGTTCGGCCAGTTCTTTTGCAACTTTAACAAGATCTTTTCTTCTCTCTTCCGAAAGCAGTGGAAGAGGGATTCGGATCAGTGTTCCGTCATTATTGGGATTAAGGCCAAGTCCGGAAGCCATGATTGCTTTTTCGATATCTTTAATCACGGATTTGTCGTACGGTTGTACGGTAATCAACCGGGGATCAGGTGCGGAAACATTCGCAAGCTGATTCAGTGGGGTTTGGGCGCCATAGTAATCCACTTTTACATTATTCAGCAGGGCCGGACTTGCCTTGCCTGCCCGAATAACGCTGAATTCTTTTTTACAAAAAGCCACAGCCCCTGCCATTTTTTCTTTGGCATCCTCGATAATCAGTTCTAATTCTTCAAAAATCATGATACAGTAGGTTTGTTATTTCAGTTCAAATGTATTGATGAATTACCCTGTTGCCGGCATCACCGGGGTATTGACCGGGTTGGCAGGCAATCCAACAATTTACTAAAACTACTTTTTATCCCAAACAACCGTAGTACCGATTGAAGAATCTTTATGGACAACTTTTAACAGGTTTCCCTTTTTATTCATGTCAAAAACGATAATCGGGGTTTTATTATCGCGGCAGAGTGTGAAGGCGGTGAGGTCCATTACATTCAGTCTGCGGTTTAATACTTCGTCCCCGTGGATTTCATCAAATTTGATAGCATCGGGATTTTTTTCGGGATCAGAGTCATAAATACCATCCACACGGGTCCCTTTTAAGATTACATCGGCTTCAACTTCAATGGCCCGGAGTGCAGCGGCAGTATCGGTGGTGAAGTAGGGATTTCCGGTTCCGGCTCCAAAAATGATGACACGCCCTTTTTCCAGGTGGCGGATAGCACGGCGCCGAATAAAAGGCTCTGCAATTGCCTCCATCCTGATGGCACTCATCAGCCTTGTGAATACCCCTTTTCGCTCAAGGGCGTCCTGGAGTGCCATACTGTTTATCATAGTGGCAAGCATTCCCATGTAGTCTCCCTGTACACGATCCATCCCTTGGGTTGCTCCCCGCACACCCCTGAAAATATTACCTCCCCCGATTACTATGGAAATTTCAACACCTTTTTCATGAACTTCTTTAATTTCATCAGCGAAATAGGCGAGAATAGTGGCATCAATTCCATGTCCCTGTTCGCCAAGCAACGCCTCACCGCTTAATTTAAGTAGAATTCGTTTGTATGGTTCTGTCAAGATAGGTATATGTTTTGGTTAACGGTTGTTAGCCCGGACTTCTCACCAAGTGATTCCGGGTTAGGGTTACAGTCTTAAAAGTATCAAGCCTGCGACTCAGATACCAAGAAAAATCGGCAAAAAAAAAGCTGCCGTATCTGGCAGCTTTTTAAAATCTTTAACTGGATGAATTGTCGCCCAGCTGAATTCTGTGGAATGACCTTACAAGCGGTGCTTTGTTTTGAAAGAGATACTCTTTCACGGTAATCCCGTTGTCTTTCACAAATTTCTGCTCAAGCAAAACCCGTTCTTCATAAAAACGTCTGAGCTTACCCAGGGCAGCTTTTTCAGCGATTTCTATGGGCTTGCCCTCGTTAATGAGCTGCTCTTTTGCAATTTCCAGTTCTTTGTCGATGATGCTTGCATCCACCTCTTCTCGGGTAACCGCAATCGGGTTCATTGCTGCAATCTGCATCGCAACATCCTTGCCAACAAGCTCGTCATCAATGGCGCCTTCAAACTCAACAATTACACCGAGCTGGTTACCGGGATGGATATATTCAACCAATGATCCGGAGGTTGTTATATTTACAACCTTGCTGATTTCGATTTTCTCACCGATTTTACCCACCATTTCATCCAGGTGCTTTTCGATGGTGAGGCCGCCAACATCCTGGCTCAGCAGTTCAGAAATGGTTCCTGTTTCATTTTCATAAGCGGCATTCAAAAATGATTCCGCTTTGGCCTGGAAATCTTCATTACGCGCCACGAAGTCTGTTTCGCAGTTAATTTCAATGGCTGCTGCTTTAGATTTATTATCACTCAGTTTAATGAGGATAAGCCCTTGATTGGCTTCGCGGTCTGCTCTTTTTTCGGATACCTGCTGACCTTTTTTTCTAAGGATTTCGATAGCTTTTTCAAAATCACCGTCAGCTTCGGTCAGGGCTTTTTTACAGTCCATCATGCCTGCGCCTGTAGCTTCACGCAATTTCATTACATCTTTTGCACTAATACTCATGATTTTAGTTTATTCTGTTAAGGTTATCAGATTACTTGTTATCAGAACCGGCTTCTTCTGTGTCGGAATCAGCTTCATCACTTTCTTCTTTAGCCGCAGCAGTTTCACCGGCTTCGCCGGTTTTTCTTCTTCGCCGCTTTCTCCGTTTTACCTTAGCCTCGTCTTCAACACCTTCCTCTTCGTCAATTGATTCAGGGGTGATTTTTGCTTCAACCGCAGCCTGTTCCATCAATTCTTCTTCTCTAAGTACTTCTCGTTCCGCATTGCCTTCAATAATGGCATCGGCAATAAGCGATGCAATCAGTTGTATAGTACGTGCAGAATCGTCATTAGCGGGGATAATATAATCGGGGATGTCGGGGTCGCTGTTTGTGTCAACCAGGGCAATAATTGGTATGTTGAGTTTTACAGCTTCATTGATAGCGATATGCTCTTTAATGGTATCTACTATGAAAATAGCTCCGGGAAGCCGGTTCATGTTGGCGATACCGCCAAGGGTTTGTTCCAGTTTATCCTGCTCCCTTTCCAGCATCAGCCCTTCTTTCTTTGTGATTTCATCGAAGGTGCCATCGGTTTTCATTTTTTCGATCTCTTCCATCCGGGAGATACTTCTGCGTACCGTAGTGAAATTGGTGAGCATTCCTCCCAGCCACCTGTGGGTTACAAAAGGCATGCCGCACCGGATTGCCTCTGTTTTGATAATATCCTGGGCTTGCTTTTTAGTCCCTACAAAAAGGATGGTTTTACCTGCACGTGCCAGGTTGGCAACTTCCTCGAGAGCTTCGCTGAGGTAGTTTTCGGTTTTTTTGAGGTCAATAATGTGGATTCCGTTGCGGGCCATAAAGATGAATTCTTTCATCTTTGGATTCCATCGACGTGTAAGGTGCCCGAAGTGGGCCCCTGATTTGAGTAGTTCGTCTACTGTAGCAGTTTTGGGCATAATAGATTGTATGTTTGAGTTTGTCCTCTACACAGGTCGTTCCCGAAAGCCAATCCCGAAATTTTTTCGGAACACCCGGCATCGGGTCGCTGTGTATGTGTGATTATTAAGTCCCCCTTATCAAAGGCGGATTTAGGGGGATATTGATTACGGATTCAATTACCGCTTCGAGAACTGGAATCTCTTCCGGGCTTTTGGCTGACCGTATTTTTTACGTTCTACCATTCTGTCGTCCCGTGTCAGCAATCCGTGATCTTTGAGTTTGCTGTGAACGTCTTCGTTCAGGTCATCCAGTGCGCGTGCAATTGCAAGTGAAACAGCCCCGGCCTGGCCGGTTACGCCTCCGCCGCGAACAGTTACCTTGATGTCGTATTTGCCATCAAGTTCCGTAACAGTGAGTGGAAGCTTGGCAACATTCAGCCTTGCTTTTGTATTAAAATACTCTTCGATCGGTTTGCCGTTAACAATGAAGCTGCCGCTGCCATTCTTTATGTAGAGGCGTGCGGTAGAGGTTTTTCTGCGTCCGATATAATTTTCTTGTGCCATGTCTGACGTTAAATCTCTTTAAGTTCAGGTTGTTGTGCAGTGTGAGGATGAACCGGGCCTGCATAAACACGCAGGTTTGTGAGAAGTTTTCTTCCCAAACGGTTTTTTGGAAGCATTCCCCGTACGGCCTTTGTAACCAGTGAAGTAGGGTCTTTTTCAAGCATTTCATTTGCCGGAGTAAACTTTTCAGCACCCGGATACCCGGAGTGGCGGAAATAGAGTTTATCGGTCATTTTTTTACCGGTAAGTTTTACTTTTTCCGAATTGATCACAATCACCTGATCGCCTGTATCAATATGGGGGGTAAATTCCGGTTTATTCTTTCCTCTTAAAATGGACGCAACTTCGCTGGCAAGCCTTCCCAGCGGCCTGTCTTCAGCATCAACAATCACCCACTTCTTATCGACGGTGGAAGGTGTTGCGTTATAAGTTTTATTACTAATCGTATTCACGGGATTCTCTGTTTTCTATAAATTTGATAAGTCTGAAAAAATAAGGGGAAAATGGCAGGATTGCAATAAAGAAATGTCAGAAAATTATGAAATGGTTCAACAGTATAAGTATGGATATGTGTTGGTTTGTATTTTAAGGTGCTGGGGATTATAGAAAGTGATATTATTCCCAATGAAGAAAGATCAAACTGCAAGTGACCAGATCCAGAGACTAATCCTATCTGAGAGATCCCGGATTTTTTTATCCTAAGCAGGAGATATGAATCTGAACAGGGTATAGAGTTTCAGTTGCAAGAACCTAAAGACCTGATTCCAGGCTCATTATAGAAACTGGTGGTGATTTTGGATGGTTTTTATGTTCATGGTATCTCGTTGGGGCAACTACAATGAGGTACAGAGTTTTCCTAATACAAGAAAAAGGCTGAAAGCCTGCCCCAAGCTGAGTTATGGAAGGCTTATCAGCCTTGTTTATTTCTTTTTTAAAGTTATGGAGATTTAAGAATGCAGATTTTTTGGAATTCTCCATCATTTAAATTTTCATGATTAACCGGTTCCTGTAGTTGATGCGTAGTGTGAAAAGAAATCATCACGATTCAGCAAACTTATAAACATAATAACCATCTCCGGCATCTTAATAATACCTGGCCGGGTACCCAAGGGAAAAATATGCCCATAATAGTTCAGTCGTGTACGGACAACAACGCTTTTCCCTTTCCTATCCCCACATTCCAAAACTTGTACATCCCTGAATTCACAAAGAAATTTCTTTAAAAAAACCTTATTTTGTAACGCTATTGAATAAAAGACATTTTAACAGTAAATCTGACAGAGGAATTATTTATGACATCCAAAAACCCACTCCTGAAAACGAAAACAGCATTTAATACAGGTTCGGGCGAGTATCATCTTTTCAGCCTGAAAAAATTGGAAGAATTGGGTTATGGAAATATCAGCAAACTGCCGTTTTCTATTAAGATATTACTTGAGGCCGTCCTTCGGGAGTGCGACGGATATGCCATTACGGAAGACGATGTAAAGCTCCTTGCCGGCTACAATGCGCAAAAACCTGAAGGTGAAATCCCGTTTAAACCATCACGTGTTGTATTGCAGGATTTTACCGGGGTACCGGCTGTAGTGGACCTCGCCGCGCTTCGTTCTGCCATGAAGGAGATGGGTGGAAACCCGACAGCAATCAATCCACAGGTTCCGGTTGACCTGGTTATCGACCATTCCGTTCAGGTGGATATGTTTGGCCAGGAATACGCTTTTATGTTCAATGTAGAGAGGGAGATGGAGCGCAACCAGGAGCGTTACGAATTTTTAAAATGGGGACAAAAAGCGTTTGATAATTTCAGGGTTGTTCCCCCGGGCCGTGGAATTGTGCACCAGGTGAATCTCGAATATCTTGCCAAAGGTGTTTTTACCCGCAAAGAGGAAGACGGCACCATTGTTGCCTATCCCGATACGCTTGTAGGTACCGATTCTCACACAACCATGATTAACGGCCTTGGAATACTGGGCTGGGGTGTCGGTGGAATTGAAGCGGAAGCCGCCATGCTGGGGCAACCAATTTATATGCTCGTTCCCGAAGTGATCGGGGTAAAACTGACCGGTAAATTGAGGGAAGGTATCACTGCCACCGACCTGACCCTTACTGTTACAGAAATGCTTCGCCGCCACGGCGTGGTTGGAAAGTTTGTTGAATTTTTCGGCCCGGGGTTAAGCAACATGAGTCTGCCAGACAGGGCAACGATCGCGAATATGTCGCCGGAATATGGCGCAACGATGGGCTTTTTCCCGATAGATTCTGAAGCACTGCGGTATATGAGCCGAACCGGCCGGCCCGATGAACTTGTGAAACTGGTTGAAGCTTTTACGAAAGAACAGGGGCTTTTCCGGACTGATGACACTCCCGATCCCGTATTTACCGAAATGCTTGAGCTGGATCTCGGCGATGTGGAGACTTCGCTTGCCGGTCCCAAGCGACCGCAGGACAGGATTGCCCTTCCGAAAATGAAAGAAACATTTGAGGCCTCGCTTACCAGTAATGACCCAACCATGGGATTTAATCTTACCAGTGAAAAACTGGCAAGTAAAGGAATTTTTAAAAATGGCCAAACCATCGAAATGAAACACGGCGATGTGGTGATTGCAGCAATTACAAGCTGTACCAATACATCAAACCCAAGCGTGATGCTTGGTGCAGGGATTATTGCGAAAAAAGCAGTGGAAAGAGGGATGAAAGTTCCCCCTTACGTCAAAACTTCCCTTGCGCCGGGCTCCAGGGTTGTAACCGAATATTTAAATGAAGCAGGGCTCACCGAATATATGGACATACTCGGATTTAACCTTGTGGGCTACGGCTGTACCACATGTATCGGGAACTCGGGCCCGCTTCCGGAAGCTGTCGAGAACGCCGTAAAGGAAGGTGATTTGGTTGTAGCCGGTGTACTCTCCGGAAACCGGAATTTTGAAGGACGGATCCACCCGTATGTGAAAGCAAACTACCTTGCATCCCCGCCCCTTGTGGTGGCCTACGCTCTCGCCGGTACTGTTGATATTGACCTTGCAACCGAGCCGCTTGGCAAAGACAAAGATGGCAATGATGTTTACCTGAAAGAGATCTGGCCCACCTCAGACGAAATTGCCCGGTTCCTCGACAGTGCCATTCGCCCGGAACTGTTCGACAGAATGTACAGTGACATTTTTGAATCGGAAGCCTGGGACAAAATACCCGTTGGCGGGGGTGAACTGTATGAATGGAAGGCCGATTCAACCTACATACAGGAACCGCCTTTCTTTATAGGGATGAGTAAAGACCCGGAACCCATAAGCCCGATTTCAGGTGCAAGGGTTCTTGTAAAAGTGGGTAATTCCATCACAACCGATCACATTTCGCCTGCCGGCAACATCAAGGCCGACAGCCCTGCAGGTAAATACCTGGTCGAAAACGGGGTTGAGGTGAGGGATTTTAACTCCTATGGATCGCGTCGCGGAAACGACCGTGTAATGACACGCGGTACGTTTGCAAATGTCCGGTTCAAGAATCAGCTTGCACCGGGAACGGAAGGGGGATTTACGAAATATCATCCTACCGGCGAGATTACAACCATTTTTGAAGCGGCCGAAAAATACAAAGAGGATGGAACGCCGCTTGTGGCCCTGGTAGGCCATGAATACGGAACCGGCTCTTCGCGCGACTGGGCTGCCAAAGGAACTATCCTGCTTGGAGTGCGCGCCGTAATCGCTGCATCATATGAGCGTATTCACCGCTCTAACCTGGTGGGAATGGGTGTGCTGCCGCTGCAATTCGCCGACGGACAAACCCACGAAAGCCTGGGCCTTGAAGGGTCAGAATCCTTTGATATTCATGTGGATGACAACCTGAAACCCCGGCAAACCGTGAAAGTGAAAGCGAAAAAAACTGATGGTACCGAAATCGAATTCGAAACGGTGTGCAGGATCGATACCCCGGTTGAGATCGATTACTACCGAAACGGCGGCATTTTGCACAAGGTGTTACGCGATTATTTGGCGGTAGATAAATAATTGCCGGTAATCTCAGTACCCTAACCAGGATGAAACGGCGCATTTTTTGAATCCCGACAGAAATATCAGGACAGGTGTGTTGACGAATTTCCCACAAAGTGATCCCTTCGGGGCAAATCACAAATTCCAAATTCCAAAAAGTGGGTATCATTTTTATCTGACTTTTTC
>RECI01000117.1 GCA_007694095.1 Balneolaceae bacterium
GATCAACCAATGCATCGGCTGAATCTTTTAATGCCAAAGTAAAACTCTTTAGAGCGAACCAGCGAGGGGTCGTAGATACTGCTTATTTCCTATTCAGACTGTCTAAGCTTTATGGTTAATTTTAGGTACTCCCCAGAAATTGTGTGTGATCCCCAACATCTCCTTAACCTGCCACGATTGTCCCGCGGGGATTCGTTTGAAGAGGTTCTGCGAATGCTTCAATGTGGCTACAATCATCCACTAACCCCGCCACGATTGTCCCGCGGGGATGCCTTTGGCAGAGGTCCTTCGGACGCTGCAATGTGGCTCTTATTACCAAGATCTTGATGCATGAGCAATTTTGTATTACTCACACGAATTAATACCTTATTCCAGTTATAACGTAAAACAGCTTAATATTTTACACGAAGAACATGATCAGCACGGGTACATTCTGGCGCACCGTAATATCCGGTTTTATAGCAACATTTATTATGGCGATGGTTTCGTTTCTTCAAGGTGGTCTCGGCATGCCAACGATCGATATCACTTACCTGATTCATAAAACACTGAATTACATTCATGGCTATGAGTTTTACTCCATTTTCTGGTCAAATTTGGCTTACATAATTGGTGGAATATTGCTGGCTCTGTCCTGGGTTGTATTTCTTCAGGAACGTATTCCGGGTAACTGGCTTGTTCACGGTTTCATCTATGGTATTATTATTACACTCTTTTCCGGACTTGTACTTGCACCTCTCGTGGCACTTGCTGCAGGCGATTCCTTTGGCATCTTTTACCTGGATACATGGGTTCCCGGAAAAATTTTACTAGCCGCCGCCATCATGCACCTCAGCTATGCCCTCACACTTATGCTCTGCCTGAAAATTGCCGGAGTAAACGGATTGGTATCTGCCTCCTGATCCCTTAAAAAATTTTACCACCTTTGTGCAGGGTTTTTCACACTGTTTTTCAGTCGGGTTACCCCTGAAAATATTGAATATGCTCATCAATTCTCTCCATTTGGTTAACGATTTTCTGGCATGCAGTATTAAAAAATCTTCATCTATTTACAAATAATTTGAGGCATTTGCTATTATTTCGTTGTACCAGGCTGATTTGTCTGGGTACAGGATGCCAGATGCGGGCAAACATAGCGCTCATGGTGTAATGTATATTCATTTTACGGATAAACCGGTCAAAATCTAATGTCTGATGGATTGATAAAGCTGGGTCATAAACTCGCCCAACGCAGTGTTATCAATCCAGCGCAGTACTACAACCAGGTCGTTTTCTTCATCTATTATGATGTAATTACCACCAAAACCTGCTGCGTAGTACACATGGTCAGGCACCCCTTCCCATTGTGTATTTCCCTTGAGAGTCCACCACATGTACCCATAAGAAGGATTTGGATCCGATGGGGCTTTTGCTTTGTCAATCCACTCTTCCGAGAGCAGGCGTTCATCACCCCACATACCGCGCCTTGCAAACAGCAATCCAAACCGGCCCCAGTCATCCAGGCCAAAATGGGTACCCGACCAATCGGAAGACTGATTCAACAGGTGGTGCCAGGACATTGGATATGGAAAAACAAAGACCACATATCGTGAAATTTAAAGCTGCTCTTGTAAGATTTTTCATGCCGGTATGAACAGATTTATTAAAATTTTTGTAGTAAGATCTTGAATTTATATTCATAATAAATACAATTTGCGCTGAATTTTTAAAAAAAATTATCCGAACTTCATTTTCAAAGCTTTAATTTTAGCAGTATCCTTCAACTTTTTTAAAAATCACTTTAATTCGGAACAATGATTTATCATCGTTTGATGATCACTATACCGTTGCTGCTGGCTACCGGTTTCTTTATTTCAATCGTAATTCTTGCCTGTTCAGGAACTCAGGCAGCAACCGATCATACGGATGACCGGCACTCTGCTGTGCATGAAATGAGTGAACTCGAGGCTCTTTACTGGGAGCGAATCCGGGAATCCCGAATGAATTTTGTGCAGGCTGATGTGGATTTTATGACGGACATGATTGCACATCATGCACAGGCACTCATCATGTCGAGGCTGGCACCTGAAAATGATGCAAGCAGGACAATTCAAACGCTTGCAGCCCGAATTATCAATGCCCAGGATGGTGAAATTCAAACCATGCAGAAATGGCTGAGCGATCGCGGGCAACCGGTCCCGGTTGTTCATATTGAAGGTTTGAATCTTATGATCCACATGGAGAATGGTGATCAGGATCATGGGCACCACGCACAACACGGCAATCACGGAATGCATGGCCGCCATGATATGTCGCATCATCACGATATGCCTGGCATGCTTACCCAGGAACAGCTTGAAGAACTTGCCGCGGCTGCCGGACGAGAATTCGACCGGAAATTTCTCGAATTCATGATTGAACACCATCTCGGTGCCGTGATCATGGTACAGGAACTTTTTGCAGTAGATGGCGCCGCACTCGACCGAGAAGCTTTTGAACTGGCATCAGGAATTAAAGCTGAGCAGGTGACAGAGATTGAGAGAATGAGACTGATGCTTGACGAGATGTAAGATGCGAACTTTTAAAAAACTAATACAGTATAATCGAAATATTTGAAACCAAACGAGAATAAATGAAATATCCGATTCAGGGCTTTTTGGCCGCGATTGTAGTAACATTTGGAATTTATGGTTGCACGGCCACAGAGTCATTGCAACAATCGTCAGTGAATTCCATAATACCAATTACCGAAGTTGAACGGCCAAACCCTGATCCAAGAGTTGGGCTTGGTGCGGGTTTATTTGATGCTGAAGAAGCGATCTGGAACCTGCGCCTGGTTTCCACTACTCCGCCGCCTGCTGACTTTATTGGTTCCTGGGGAACCGATCTCGCATTCAAGGACAATTATGCCATCCAGGGTAATTATAACGGGTTTATCGTATGGGATATCTCGGATCCCGCAAACCCTGAACTTGTGATAGATTATCTCTGCCCGGCTTCACAAAGTGATGTTTCCGTTTACGGGGACCTGTTGTTTGTATCCGGTGAAGGCCTGGAAGGCCGCCTGGACTGCGGAACCCAGGGAGTTCGGACTGCAGTAAGCGAGGAGCGGCTGCGTGGTATCCGTATTTTTGATATCTCCGATATCCGTAACCCGGAATATATCGCCAATGTTCAAACTTGCCGCGGCTCTCATACTCATTCTGTATTGGTTGATCCTAACGATGATGAAAATATTTACGTCTATGTATCCGGTTCGGCCCCTGTGCGTCCTGAAGAGGAACTTCCCGGTTGTTCTGCCGCATTCCCCGATGAAGACCCCGATAGCGCACTTTTCAGAATCGAAGTGATCAAAGTGCCGCTGGCCAATCCCGAATTGGCTGCTATTGCTAACTCACCGCGAATTTTTGACGGCCTCGATGCACCGCCAACCCGTGGTCTTTCCCCTGCGGAACAGGCAGTGGTCGACAGGGCTCGTGAAGAAGGTCGATTTGTAGCGGAAATGATGGGACGTGAACGGGTGATTCCTGATGGAATGGTCCGCCAGTTTCTATCACAAATCGTTCGGGAGCGCGGCGGGAGCGGAATGCCTACCGCCGCAGACAGTATCGCATTGAAAGAACGCCTTCCCGAGCTTATTGATAATATGCTGCAGGTACGTGGTAGAGGAGCAGAAGCTCATGGACCGAATCAGTGTCACGATATTACCCTCTACCCGGAGATCGGCCTTGCCGGCGGGGCTTGTGAAGGTTACGGCTTATTGATTGATATTTCCGACCCCGTAAACCCCGTCCGGATTGATGCCGTTGCCGATTCCAACTTTGCATACTGGCACTCGGCAACGTTCAATAACGATGGCACCACCGTGCTGTTTACTGACGAATGGGGTGGCGGAACACAGGCAAAATGCCGTGATATTGATCCATACGAATGGGGTGCCAACGCCATCTATACTATTAATGAAGATGGCAGCATGGAATTTCAAAGCTATTTTAAAATGCCGGCTGTTCAGACAGAAACTGAAAACTGTGTAGCACACAATGGCTCATTGATACCCATTCCTGGGCGTGATATTATGGTGCAGTCGTGGTACCAGGGCGGAATTAATGTGTTTGATTTTACCGACCCTAAGAATCCGGTTGAGATTGCCTTCCATGACCGCGGACCAATCAGTGCCGACAGGCTTGAAGTAAGCGGAAGCTGGTCAATTTACTGGTATAACGGCTACCTGGTAAATTCGGAGATGTCGCGCGGCCTTGATATTTTTGAACTGCTGCCGAGTGACTTCATCACACAAAATGAACTTGATGCGGCTAATACAGTACGGCTGGATTATTTTAACCCACAGGGGCAACCTAAATTTTCCTGGCCTCCTTCCTTTGCACTTGCCCGTTCCTACACCGACCAGCTGGAACGAAACCGCGAAGCCAGCGCACATAACCTTGAACTAATCCGGAGCAGCCTGGCGAATGCCGAGAGAACAAGCGGTACGGAAAGAAACCGTATTCTCAGCGAACTTGCCGTACAAATTGAAAACGGGTCAGACTTTATTAACAACAGTACCAGGGCAGCTCTTCTTAGTGATGTGCTAAGGAAACTGGCTGGAGAAACTTAGTGTCATTAAATTTTAAATTCTGACACAATATGGCAATAAATATAAATTACAAGCACCAAATTTTAAGCACCAAATTCCAAGCACCAAATTACAAACATTATCTGTCCTTAATTCAGGGCCCCCTTTTTTGTGCAATGCATGACCCAAATTAGAAAATACGTTGTTATCAATGGTTGATATTTCTATTTAAAAATGTAAAGTATCAATAACATGCACAAAACAGGAGCAGACGATAAGTTTTTTGTGGTGTGATCGGATGATATGTGATTTTTCCTATAGGGGTCCCTGCGGGGAGATCGTGGGTTCTTCGCATATCGGATATCGCATTCCAAATCAACTCATCACCCCGGCAGGGGTGCCAGATGTTGTAGCCCCGGGTGAATGCCGGGCATCGCGCAGCGATTGACCGCATGGAACCCGGGGATTGAGAGGCCCGATCCAGCCGCCCCCGAGCGATGATCTTCTTGAGGCCCGAAGCCAGACCGAGGGGGTTATTCCGGGTCGCTGAGTGTGGGCAATTCCGGATGGGTTTCATGTCAACCCAAAAAAGCCGTTAGGCCTTTTCTGCCCTCCGGGCAGAATTGTCATTGGCCGATGACAATTTTGGGTTCAAAAATCCCGCAGAGTCCCTCGATATCATTCATCGTTTTTCCACATTGTGTCGCTCGGGGAGAAATTTTCACAAAACCTTTTTATCCGTCAGCTAAAGCAGACGGTAAGTTTATTGTACTTTATTCCTGTTTTGTGCAATGCATGACCCAAATTAGAAAATACGTTCTTATCAATGGTTGATATTTCTATTTAAAAATGTAAAGTATCAATGACATGCACACAACAGGAACATTATCTGTCCTTAATTCAGGGCCCGATGTTCTGAAAAAATCAGATGAAATTTGATACTAACACTTTGGAATTTGGAAATTCGTTAACATGCCTGTCCTGATATTTCTTTCGGGGTTCGAAAATGAGCCGGTTTATCCGGCTCAGGTAAAAAAGAGAAGCCGATCTCATAAGAAGCTCATAACCTGCGATATCAGGATTCTTTGATCTTGCTTCTGAAACCCAGTACTCCACCTAAATTCGCCACCCAACCTGCAAGCGTCTGAAAGACCTTTCCCAAAGGGATCGCTGGGCGGGTAGCGTTGGGATGTATGGCAATGGGTCGTTGATTCTACACCCAACATCTCCCTAACCCGCCACGATTGAAGGTCTGAAGACGCTTCAATGTGGCTGGGATCATCCCCCAAACCCGCCACGATTGTCCCGTATGGATGCTTTTGGCAGAGGTCCTGCGGACGCTGCAATGTGACTGATGCCATCACCCCACTACCGCCACTCTTGGAGGTCCTGCGGACGCTGCAAGGTGGCTGGGGATCATTGAATATTGAAGGTGTAGGTGTATTTCAACATAATTGCGCGGCTTTGGCTTACGGGTTGAACCGGTGAAAAGCGGTGCCGGTCTGTGTTCAGGTTTTCATTTACAACTATGTATAAATCATTGCCTTCCCTTGGATTGTAACGTAGCCGGAAGTTTGATATAACCATATCCGCAGCATTACTGAATTGAACAAAAGTACTCATTGAGAACTGTGTGCTGAGGTAATACTCCAGCCGTATTCTTGCTATGTGTGTTGTTGCAGAGACATCACGCACTGAAAAATCAAGATGATTGATTTCATAGTACGGGCTGAGCCTGACATGACGCGAGAGGATGAATTGTGATTCAGCACTTGCCGAATAGCGGTGACCATCAAAAAATTGTCCCGCATTTACTGAAAACATTGCATTTATCATGGCACCTCCCGGGGTATTAAAATTAATTCCGATATTGGAAAAATGGTACCGGCCGGCCGGTATTGCAATTTCACCAAGCAGTAGAAATGGCAGCCTCAAGTCTTCAATGTTAAAGGTTGGGTTGACGGTTATCCTGCTTCCCGATTTCCAGTCTGTTCTCCATTGTGGCGATAAATTAACAGACTCAAGATCACCATCAGTGTTCAGAAAAAAAACATTTCCACCTGCCTGAATAATATGGTTTCGAAACCGGGATGCCTCACCGGAAAACCATCCATACCTTATGTTGCCGCCATACCGTGTATAACTCCGCCGTATCAGGAAACCCAAACCTGGATTGAAGGTTGGCCCATTCCTCGAAAAACCGAATGTATAACCTATCCCGGAAATACGCCGTGTATCCCACTCAAACCGGAGGCGTGTCGGGCCAAAATCCGAAATTCGGTACTGACGGCCTTTTTCGATGGAGTGGGCGTAGTTCACGGTTATATAATCGTCACCGAAAAGGTGAAAAACACCATCGAGGCCGTAGCCATAATTGTAATCCCGATCCTCGCTTATACGGCTTGTAAACATAGTACCCACAAACGAATTTTGGTTAATAAGCCTTCGTTTGAGCCGGATTGTTCCAAAGTTTTCTGTTGGTATCTCCCCTTCCCTTGCTGTCTGCATGTTTATAAATCCAAGATCCCATTTTCCCACGCTTCCGGTAACACGTGCCCCGCCCAGAATCCTGATCTGACGACCGTCGCGGATTCCGATTCTCCTGCTGTAAAAAAGGCGGTTCGGGCCGCCCATCGAAAAATCAAAAAGATCGGCCCTCTCCTGGAAAAACTTTCTTTTTTCAGGAAAAAAAACGGAAAATCGTGTTAGGTTTACCAATTCATCGTCGGCCTCTACCTGTGCAAAATCAGTGTTCAGGGTCAGGTCGAGAGTCAGGTTTCCGGATAACCCGTATTTAACATCCAGCCCGGCTTCACGTGTAAAAATGTCATCACGCAGGTAAGCGGATTGATTTTCATTCAGAATCTGCTGCTGCCTGAATCCGCCAAGCAGGTATGGCGTAATATGCAGCGGATTCTTCTGTTCAATATCATCAAATACGATGGGGTGTGTTTGCGAGGGTTTAAAATGACCGTTATAACCCCAGTTATTTGGAATAGCGGGAAAAATGTTTGATTCATTTTTCCTTGCGATCCAGCGCTTTACGGTCAATCCCATTTCAACACGTCCGTTTTGTTTCTGAAACCGCAGGCTGCTGAAAGGTATTCGCATTTCAACGAACCATCCTTCCTCGTTTTGTATGGTTTGAACTTCCCAGAAGGTATCCCAGTCACGGTTGAACGGGTTTCCGCCTTCAGCATCGTTCGAAACAATAAAATCGGAACGGGCACCGGTAGGTGTGGTAAAGAATGCCATAGCCGTTTCATTGTTGTTGAAGGTATCCAGAATGATTCCAAAACTATCTGTTGACAGATCTTGAAAATTTCTGCGGAATGTAGCTGCCTGGATTCCGGCAGGATTTGAATCGTAAAGGCGGGCGCCAATATATAGATAGTCATCATCGTACCCTATACGAACATCAGACTGCTCGGTGGGAACCCTGCCATCATCCGGAAAATAGGTAGTAAGAGGCAAAGGCATGATGGCCTGCCAGGCTTCCTCATCAGGCATTCCATCAAAGATGACGGGAGTAGCAATCCGCTGAATATGAACCGGTTCCTGTGCAAAAACCTGGTCAATTCGAAAAAATAATATCATTATCCATAAAAAAAATAAATGGATGAATTGAACTACTTTATATTTCATAAATTATCACTGACATACTGTTATGGAATCTCTTCAAAATTGTTTTAATAATTAATTGTTACACAATATAAAAATGAGAAACCAATACCTGAATTTTATCGGTAGTTTGTAATTATTTTTACAAAAACAGATAACTTATAAAAAATCAGGACGCTACATGATGATTGCGGCAAATACCTCTGTGCAGCAACATCGAAGACGGGTATTGTCATGTCAAATTTATACTTTCGGTTGACAAGGTTGGCAAGGTTGGCAATAAAATTTACCATTAACTTGATATGTGTTTAGCACACTCTCATCGTCAAATTTCTCGACTTTCCCGAGGAGTCCTATCGTGTGGACACAAGTTTTATAAAAATAAGGCTCATCTTTTGAATGCGTCGTGAAATCCAATTGCATCATCGTCTTAGTAGAGAATCAACGAAACAAAATAACGTTGTCTGAATTCAGCTCCTTCACATTCCATTGCGGAACAGGCAGACATGAAAGGTATGGCATTAAAGATCAAAGCCCGGGCATTCGCCCCGGGTTGAAGGGCCAGCACAAATCCATCATCGGCCGGGAGCGGGATAAGGACGCAAAGGGTATCCCGTTGATACAGGGTAAAATCATAGCCAACGCCCCACTGGAACCACAACCAATGTCCCCATCAATCCCTCGATAAGTATCGCAGCGTTGCTGAAATTCAACACTCGGGATTTTCTTTTTTCACCTGGTTTACCCGGGGCGAGTGCCCCGGGCTGTGTTCTTTTGCAATTTCAGCGCAGTGGTTGGCATCGGTAACGAGTGTGATATGCCGCGATTCCACACGCACACCTCTGTCATGACGAGCGGAGTCCCGTTACTCTTTGTCGGGACGCAGTAGAGAGATCTTCTGTCATGATACACGCTAATCCGGATTTCGAACCATTTCAACGGAATCCCCTGGTTCCAATTCGACGCGCCGGGAATGAAAATGTCTCTGAAACCCATCCCGAACTTTATCGTATCGGATTTAATAAAACACCATTAAACCCAATCCGGTATCACCATGAATCAATCATTGTCTTTACCAAAATTATCTACCATTACCGTTGTGGCAGCCGTGTTGTTATTAACCAGTCTTTCCCAAACCGCACAAGCTCAGCGGAGTTTTTATATCCATGATGAAGAGATGGATATTGGAATTGTGCCGCGCATTTCGCCGGGTGAAGCCGAAACAGCTATTGTTACACAGGACGGAATGGTAGATCTCTTACTTGCCGGCGATGCCATTGTGATCCAGTTTTCAGATAAAAAACTTGATCACATTACAACTGAAATCAATGATGATAATAAAGCTTTCGATGAATCCCACTTTGGTGCCGTACTGAGATCGATGGTGAGCAGCGGTGTCCGCACACTACTTGACCGCGGGCTATCGATTCCATTGTACGAAATCAGTGAAATATCCTATAAGGAGGATCGGCTTATTATCCTAAATATGAACGGCGCGGAGATTTTCGAGGATTTGGAAATTGATGATAAACCGGTAATGGAGCAGTTCTCCCGGAGAGATGCACGCCGGTTCATCACAGCCGTTGAACGTAAAATGATTTAGCCGGCCGGACCCTTATCAGGCTTTCCCCTACCTTCATTTCATCTGAATCTGTATTCCAATGGTACCAGGCATGTGGTAAATTAACTTAGCTAAACCTGAAACTAAAACTTTACGATGAGAGAGTTATGATTTCACAAGCGAAACACATCTTGTTACCCACTGATTTTTCTGAATGCTCAAAAAATGCTTTAAACCATGCCGCTTTATTGGCTGATAAATTCGGTGCACGCATTACACTTCTTAATGTTATTGACCCGCCATTTAATTTTCCGACAAATGTGGACGGTGTTATTGATTATTTGCAGGAAAATGCAGAACAGCATCTTGAGAGGTTAATCGAGCATGTAGATGAACAATATCCGAAAAGAACGTTCAAGCTAAAACATCAAATCAGGATCGGTAAGCCAATTTCACAAATTCTGGAAGCAATCAGCGACCTGAATATTGATCTGGTAGTATTAGGAAGTGCGATGGACGCCCCTACAAGAAAAGTTCTATTTGGCAGTGTTTCTACAGATGTAATCCTGAGATCTACAAAACCGGTTCTTGCGGTTCCTGAAGGAGTAAAACATGTTGGTTTTGAAAAAATCCTCTTTACTACAAATTTCCGACACAAAGACCTCAGGAACCTGGAACACCTTGCAGAGTTTGCAAAGCTATTTAACTCAGAAATACACGTACTTCACGTAACCGATAAAGAAGACCTTGAAACCGATATCAAATTCAGGGGAATGAAAGAGCTGGTGAAAGAGAAAAAGATATATAAAAAAATAGATTTTGAGCTTAAAACCAGTGACGATGCCTTTATCGGAATTTCGGAATATGTGAATGATAACGACATATCCATGATGGTTATGAACCGGTATATAAAATCTGTGATCGGTTTATTGCTCGATAAAAACTACGCCAAGAAGATGAGTATTTATTCAACTGTACCATTATTAGTACTGATTGGCGAATAAAAGATTTTGTTTTGGTTGATGTGGTAAATAAGTACCTCACTCAGCAGCAGGCAGTTGATCCCTAAATGGTGATGCTGTCTGCTGTTTTTATTTTAGGATACCGGTCATAAAACGCCACTATTTCACTAATCTGTCATTGGTTGTGAACCTGCCAATTCAAAAACTTTGCTTATCTTGAAAATGTATGACCAAAAACTCCGAACAAATAGTTATTACCGACTTTACTAACCTTGCAAGCCAAAAGTGGCGTGTTGTAAATGACGGGGTTATGGGAGGCATTTCACAAAGCACCCTTCAAATCAACACTGCGGGTAATGGTGTATTTTTCGGCAAGGTATCACTCAAAAATAATGGCGGTTTTGCATCGGTAAAAAACCTCAATCCGCTAAATCTTTCCGGTTACTCTGAATTCTGGCTGCGTTTGCTTGGAGATGGGAGTCGTTACAGCTTCCGTTTTCGTACCGAAAACGATGGTGATCCGCATTATTGGGTATATGAAATCCGGTTTGAAACCGAACCTGATAAATGGCTGGAAATTAGCCTCCCTTTTACAGAATTCATTCCGGTTTACAGGGGGAAAGCGTTGGCGGATATACCTCCACCCGATCTCTCATCCATTTGTGAATACGCCATTCTGATCAGTGATAAACAGGAAGGCCCTTTTCGCCTTGAAATTGATTGGATAAAAGCTTCTGCCAGCTAATTGATCAGATCGGGTTCATGTCATCATCCCATTCGGCAATACGGTAGCGGTCTTCTTCTTTGATACTCTCATCCTGAGTTTTTTGATCGTATTCAAAGCCATGTTTTGCAAGCACCTCTTCTGGCACACCATTCCAAAATCCAGGCCGGTTACCTTGATATCCGAGATAATCCACTCCCATCCTGGAGGTGAAAAAACCGGTAGCCACAAGATCCCTCATCCTGTTAAAGAACCTGACGCCGTACTGCATATCAGGTTCGGCACGGTCGGGCCATGCGATGAGTTCTATCATTTCGAGCCGCTCGGCTTCGTTGCAACCAAGGAAAGTTTTACCAAATCTTGAGTTGCACTGGTTGTTAAGCCACATCAGGCCGCCACGGGTTACAAGCTGAAATGGAGGGTAGTCCTTCATCATAAATTCGATAAAGTCGGGTACCCCTGCATCTGTTGCGCTGCCTGATTCTTCATCAGCCGGGATGATGATGTCGGCCAAAACTTTCACCATTTCAAATTCTGTTTCCGTGAAAAATGTTTCAGAAAATAACTTTCGATCGTGCTCTTCCTCATAATCAGCCCGGCCATAGCCATAGCCGGTATCGCGTAAGATTTCCTCACTTTGCCTTCGGTCTTCTTCCGAGCAGCCTGTAGCAAGAAATAATCCGGCTCCAACACCGCCGGCAAGTAACAATTTCAGATGTTCTCTTCTGTCCATAATATGTGTTGTTAAACTGTTTCCATTCTCGTTTCCATCCTCGTCTGACCAGTGCAGTTCTGGTCTGACGAATCTATTCTGTATTTTTTAACAATAACTTATCCATCATTTTATCGTTTGCACAACACTCGTCTGACCAGTGCAGTTCTGGTCTGACGAATCTATTCTGTTTCTGGTTTTACCTTGTTAGTACATGGTGTCAATACGGCAGACGAGAAATGCACTCGTCAGCCGTGTCTCGTTAGCCGTAGGTTATAAGTTTCCTTGCCTCATCTGTTCCACGATAAAATCGGATGTACGCCAGGAAAGCGCCATAATTGTCCATGTCGGGTTTTTGTCGGCCTGGGATACAAAGCTGCCTGCATCCACCACAAACAGATTTTTACATTCGTGGGCCTGGGAATATTTGTTAAGGGCCGAGGTTGCGGGATCATTCCCCATCCTGGTAGTACCGACCTCGTGGATAATCCGTCCGGGGGCATGAAGGCCGTACTCCTGGTCTGCACCAGGTTTTTCGCCTACCAAAATTCCGCCCATCGCAGTCAATATTTCTTCAAATGTATCGTGCATATGCTGTGCCTGTTTCAGTTCATGTTCGCTCCAGGTATAATTGAAACGCAGTACCGGGATGCCGAATTTATCCACAACGTTTGGATCGATTTCGCAATAATTATCATACCTGGCTATGCATTCGCCCCTGCCTGAAATTCCAACGGTTGAACCATACATAGTCCGGATATCTTTTTTCAATCCAATACCAAAACCACCGTTTGGTGATGAGTTGCCAAATTCATCCCGAATATGCTGCCGCAAAGACTCCATGCCAGACCCGGTTCCGTATAAAGGCATTCCCATTCCGCCCCAGTATTCAAGATGATAACCCCGGGGAAAGTCCATCTTGTTATTATCGAGCCACCAGGGTGTATAAACATGCATACCGCCCACACCATCTTCATTATATCGTTCTCGGTTAAACAACGCGGGAAGAATCGCCATGCGGTCAGACCCGGTTGAATCGTGCAGGTATCGCCCTACCACCCCGCTGCCATTGGCCAGGCCGTTCGGGTGTGCCACCGATTTTGAATTGAGAAGCAGGCGTGCTGTTTCACAGGCTGATGCTCCCAGAACCACCACCCTTGCCTGTATCCTGTGTTCCTGTAAATCTTTTGTATTAATGTAAACCACACCCGCTGCAAGGCCGTCGCTGTCTGTCAAAACTTCGCGGACCATTGCATTGGTGAACAGATCTACATTACCACGTTTCATCGCTGGTTGAACCAGGCAGGTTCCGGATGAAAAGTCGGCATATACATTACAGGCTCTGTTGCACTGGTTGCAGTAAAAACAGGCTCCCCGTTCTTCATTAACTCTTCTGGTGAGTACCGAGAGGCGGGATGGTATAACCGGGACACCCACACTTTCCGCAGCGTGTTTCAGGTAAAGCTCGTGAAGGCGTGGTTTTGGAGGCGGTAAAAAATATCCGTCGGGATCATCCTCCAGTCCTTCATTTGTACCGAAAACCCCAACAAGTTTATCAACCCTGTCGTAGTAAGGCTTTACGTCCTCATAACCGATTGGCCAGTCCTCACCCAAACCATCAATACTTTTCCTTTTGAAATCCTTCGGACCAAAACGGAGTGAAATTCGTCCCCAGTGGTTGGTGCGTCCGCCGAGCATCCGTGAACGGAACCAGTCGAATGAGGTGCCGTTTTTTCTAAGGTATGGTTCACCATCAATCTCCCATCCACCCCAGGCGGCATCAAAATCGCCAAACGGGCGAACCGTATTTGCTCCTCTTCGGGGAGATTCCCAGGGCCAGCGCAGCTGCGTTCTGTACTCTTCCTGTGCCGGGTCGTAGAAACCACCTGCTTCGAGTACGGCAACGGATAGTCCTGCTTCCGAAAGTATTTTAGCAGCCATTCCGCCACCTGCACCGGAACCAACAATAGCCACATCATATTTCTCTTTGGGAACAATCATTTCAAAACTCATAACTGCAGGATAATTTAAGAATTTGGGGTGTTATCGGGCTTAATCGGGCTTACAATACTATTTTTTCGAATGAAATTGAAATCAAATGTGACTGCTGATTTTCTGGAAAAAATAATTAACTCAAATTTCAACAATTAGTACAACTGAAAAATGATTATCCCTGTGCAAGTGATGAACTTTGACAATATTCAGTCTTTCAGGAAATATGTGAAAGCTACATCCTCGAAGTGGATCAATTAGAACGGGATTTGAGACTCTGGTTTGAATGGCAGCCAGGCTATGGATGCTTTTCCTATAGTCACTGTGATGTGAATAAGGTATATCATTATTTCAGAAATCATGACAAACACCACCGGACAATGAGTTTGCAGGAGGAATAGTTCGGGATGCTGAAACTGGCTGGGTTAAGCGATCTGGAGCGGCATCTGTCTGAAGAGCTGAAGTAAGTTTGAGAAAAAAGTTGTTGCTGGTAAAAGAGTAAGGAAAATCGGCCGTGCCTGGTGGCACTTTCGGCTTTGGGGACTATGCATTCCCAGGAATAAATTCTCTGGGTTACCAAATCGGTCGTCCGCAAACGGACTTACTATATGCTTTGCATTTTGAAGTGGGGTTGTCAATAAAGTTTCTTCTTGGCACCTGAGAATGCCCGTACGGATCTCCAATCGGAACACCTGCCCATAGCTGCACACCAATTTTTAAAATTTTTGATTGACAGGAGTGAAACAACTCTTTATATTCATCGTAAATCTACGATGAATAATTATGATCACACTTGACCCAATCGACATTAACGATTCAAAAATAAAACGAACTGCAGAACTTGCAAAAGCCCTCGGACATCCGGCACGGATAGCCATACTCAGGCTGCTATCGGAACGAAATACCTGCATTTGCGGTGATATTACAGATGTGCTGCCACTTGCGCAGTCTACCGTTTCCCAGCATTTGAAGGCACTCAAAACTGCCGGGTTGATAAAAGGAGAAGTTGAAGGCGTTCGTACCTGCTACTGCCTGGATCCGGATGGGATGATTGAATTGAATGAGCTTCTAGCCGGTTTCTCAAAAAACCTGATTACTCTTTATAACAAAAACTGCTGCTAAAAATTATGAATAACACAAAACCGGGAGATGGCCTCAAACAACTTGTCCTGGAAAAATATGATAAAATAGGCCAATCTTCCCTTCAACAAAAAGAGACCGGTGGATGTTGTGGCCCGTCCGGATGTGCAACCATCGATTATGAAGTATTTGCTGATGATTACTCGCAACTAAGCGGCTACAACAAAGATGCCGACCTGGGCCTTGGCTGTGGCCTGCCAACAGAACATGCCCACATCCAACCGGGCGATACAGTTGTTGATCTCGGCTCGGGTGCGGGGAACGACTGTTTCGTTGCACGGCAGATAACTGGTGAATCCGGCCGGGTAATAGGTGTGGACTTCTCTCCTTCCATGGTTCAAAAAGCGCGTGAAAACGCTGCAAAAGTTGGTTTCACCAATGTCGAATTCGTACAGGGAGATATTGAAGAAATGCCGCTTGAAGATGAAATCGCCGATGTTGTGGTAAGCAATTGTGTGCTGAACCTCGTTCCAGATAAAATGAAGGCCTTCACTGAAACATATCGCATTTTAAAACCGGGCGGACATTTCAGTATTTCGGATGTTGTAACAATAGGCCGGATGCCGGAAGACCTGAAACACCATGCTGAAATGTTTGCAGGTTGTGTTTCCGGGGCGATGGATCAGGATGAATACCTCGATATTGTTAAAAAGGCGGGATTTAAAAATCTGATCATCCAGAAAAGTAAAGAAATCAAACTGCCTGATGAGGTTTTGAGAAAAACACTGAATGAAGCTGAATACCAGCAATTCCTGGACTCAAATGTGGGTATTTACAGTATCACTTTATATGGGGAGAAATAAGGTGGCTGGGGAACGGCTATTTGATGATGATAAGTTTGCGTGGCTTTCACCCCTGGGTAAGCAGTATGATACTGTCTTTTAAAGCTCCAACCGAGTGAGGTATGTTTGCGGGGATTTCCACTTCGTCATGCTGTTTCAGGCGTATGTCCTTCTTCTCCTGATGGTAGATTACATCTCCTTCAAGTACCAGTAATTTTGTGACATGTTTTGCTTGATGTTCCTCCAGTTTCATCCCTTTGTTAAAACCAAACAGGAGTACTTTAAATGATTCTCCAATGTGAAAGGATTTTGCTACAGGTTTGTCTGATGTTTTAAGCTGTTCTTTAATCTCTTTGATCGTCATGACATACGGATTGATTTAATATTTATTCAACACTCTCTTCTGATATTATATAATTAAAATTGCTGAAACCAAAGAAAGAACTCATTTTTGAAATTCTGGAAATCACCAGGCTAATTTCAGAACAAATTATAAATACGTACAATTTGAATTTTGGAAATGATGTGAGTAGTGTATGCGGCTCAAATCTTCCAAATTCAACCTCCAAGCGTCTGAAAGACCTTTCCCAAAGGGATCGCTGCGCGGGCAGCGT
>RECI01000027.1 GCA_007694095.1 Balneolaceae bacterium
CTTACCTTCGACCATTATACCATCAGGGTAACAAACCTTGATCGCAGTGCCCGATTCTACATGGAAATCCTTGGGTTACAGGAGATTGATAACCGTACTGAGAAATCCCATATCCGATGGTTCTCCCTTGGTGAAAAATCTGAACTTCATATCACGGAAGGCAATAGAGAGGATATCAGTACGAATGTGAAAGTTCACATGGCCATGCGTTTAAAAAATTTTGACGCCTTTCTAGAACATCTTGAAAAAAACGGGGTCACACCCCATACCTCTAAAGGAGAGCCAAACCATATTACTATCCGAACCGATGGCATCCGGCAAGTATATTTCAAAGACCCGGACGGATACTGGATCGAGGTAAATGAAGCTGAATTACTATACGATTAATCCGGCATGTTCACTTATCTCGCATAAATGATGTCGGCATCATACACCCTTACATTTTCCCACAGATGGTTGTAATCTTCAATAAACCTTACGTGGTCGGGATGTACCTGGTAAAGATCATGATCCTCAAGTGATTCAAACCAGGTAAATATTGTATAAGCATAAGAACTGTCAATAACTCCCCGGTCTTCAGTTGGCGCAGGAACACCCAACTCGGATTTGTAGATATGCGGAATCTCAAGAAGAGCCTTCAGGCCTTCTTCAAAGTTCTCTCTTTCCTCTTCAGTTACTTCATCCTTCAGATAAAAGTAGACGTTATGTTGCATAAATCCCTCAAGGGATACTGGTTCAGTTAGCTGGTGTACCTCATGTTCATGCTGGCAACCGTTCATAAAATAGATTAGACTGGCGATGAATAGCAGAACAAAATGTATGGGTTTCATATTTATATCACTTTTGAAAGAGTTAACTGATTTTTTTAAAAGTAATACAATTATCTGAATGCAGTACTACATATTCCAATTGTCAGATAAAAATATGATCTCTTTCATAAAACGGAATCCCATATTTCCACTATTATTGAAAATACACGAAACCAGAACCATCAACTTTCTCTGCACATTTGCGAAAGTTGAGTTAACAATGAATATCCTAATAATAGGATTTTGAAGGATTTTGATTGGTTTTTGAAAAAAAACACTCTCTACTTCACAAAAAAGAACTGTTCATCCACTTCCTGCATCAGCCGCCAGTCCGATTCGTCCAGGATAAACACCAGGTGGTAAAAGCGGCCCCGGTCGGTTTCCACCACGTAGTGCAGGTGCTTGGTGATCATCACATTTTCGAGATGACGGGTAGCGATGTCCACCGCCTGGGTTGAGGGAATTCTGCCCGTCTGAAACCGGTAGGGCTGAACGCGGTTTACCAGCGGCGGCTCCGTGTCCCATACTTTCCGGTTCACAAGGCTTTTCGGAATAATTTCAAACCGGTACGGCACAATCCTGTGGGCCCGCGACGGCAGATGCTTATGCCGTTTGATAAGTGCCAGCACGCGGTCAATCTCATGGCCGGGAAACGCGTCGGGTGATTCCAGCAGCCAGGTGAGCTCCTCTTCGTTATACACCAGGTTCACGATTTCGCCTGCCTGGGTTTCCACACTGTAGTACGATTTTTTCACCCCTCCATCCACCTTGCTGTGGCATGAGCGCACCCTCTTCATCTGCCGCACAAATTCCGGCCTCCAGGCAGGCTTTCTGAGCCTCTCAAACCTGCAGTAAAATGCAAGCATTTCTACAATCGGAAATTTGTTCATGCTGTTTTTGATGTAAATATTCAATCGTTTTTTATTGAGGAGTTACCCCAATTTTTTAACAGATACATGTAAATCGACTCCAATAAACTTCAGAGTAACTCCCGTTTCTTCCTGACCGGGCACACAGATCAACAAAAAACACAACATTGGTGTTGGTCATTTCAAACTATACACATATTTTGTACATATCAACAGGAAATGAAAAAATGGGCAAAAATAAATCATATTCTTACCAGCCGGGGCGGAATGTACACCGCATTACACTCTACAGCACGGTGTATCCTGAGCACCAGTACACATCAAAAAAAGAGCGCCTCTACCTCCATTTCGATTTTGCCTGCTTTTACGCGCAGGTAGAGCAGCTTCGCAAGCGGCTCTATGGCCTGCCGCTGATCATTGGCGGCTGGAGAAAGGAGAACGGTACGGTTAAAGGGATTGTGGCGACTGCGTCGTACGAAGCGCGCGCGTTCGGCATTAAAACCGGGATGAGCGCCCTGGAAGCGTGGCAGCTCTGCCCCTACGTATGCATGCTGCAGGTAGATTATGATGCCTATACCGCTATCTCAGAACAGGTGCACATCATCATGAAAAAGCTTGCCCCTGTTGTGGAGCGTTATTCCATGGATGAATACTTCATTGAACTTACATTCCTGAAAGATGCCGGACGAAAAGAAATCGAATCGTTTGCGCAGCGTCTCCAGGACGATATTTTCCGTGCAACCGGACTGGTGGGCACTGTTGGCATCGCCCGGTCAAAAACCTACTCAAAACTGGCCAGCGGGCTCAATAAGCCCAAAGGAATCACCCTTATCCTCACCGATGAGGATGAAAGAAACCAGGTTTATCCCCTCCCCTTAAGCAAGGTGTGGGGAGTAGGCAGGCGGCGGCACGAGCATATCCTGGCCGAGGGATACAGTACCATCGGCGATGTAGCCGATAAGGGAAACGTACACACGTTCATCCGCCTGTTTGGTGCCAACTTTGGGAAAATGCTCTTTCTTACCATTACCGGCAAAGACCAGGGGCGCGTGATGGAGGAAATTTCCGGAGATTACACCCCAAAACACGGGGTAAGTTACGGCCACACGTTTTCGGAAGGGTCGTGCGATGTATGGCGCATCAGAGGGGAGTTTGCCGCTGCCGTGCAGCAGCTCTGTTACCGCATGCGTTCCTACCGCATCCGCGCAAACAGCTTTTCAGGGATGATCGGTTTCAACAAGCAGGGCCTGCCGGAAATCGGGTTTCGCTTTGTGACCAACGGCTGCACAAACATCGACGATTACGTGTTCAGCGCCTGTATGAACCGTATCATGCCGGCGATTGAACGCGCCGCCGAACAAAAGATGGAGATCCGGAACCTCGTTCTGGGCACCCACCAGATCGACAAAACCAGTCAACTGAACCTCTTTTTCACGGATGAGGAGGCACACATTGCCCGCTTTAAGGCGGTGGACGAAATCAAAAACCGCTTCGGCCACCAGTATATCACCAAAGCCAATACCCTGTTCCGGGTGAAGGGAAATACTCACTTTCTGGCGAGGAATGTTTGAACAGTTTTCAAATCTTCTGCTATATTAAGCCCTATCACCAAGGCAAACCAATTACAGGGGATGTTGGATGAATTTTGAGGCAAAAACGGTACGAAAGGTCATCAACAAGGCTTTTCTGAAAGAACCGGTTGAGCGGGCGGCTTTTAACACATTCAAAGAAGCGCTCCGTCAATTACTGGATGACGTGGAATCGGCCAGGCAGAAAAACGAACACGAAGAGCATTTCAAGAATTTCCTGGAGCCGTTTTTTACCTCGGCAGGATTTGGCAGTTACAGGATCAATACCAGCGGACGCATT
>RECI01000026.1 GCA_007694095.1 Balneolaceae bacterium
CAACCTCCAAGCGTCTGAAAGACCTTTCCCAAAGGGATCGCTGCGCGGGCAGCGTTGGGAGAAAGACATCACCCCAACCTCCAAGCGTCTGAAAGACCTTGCAGCGTTGGGAGATATGGCAACAGATCTTGTATCTACATCCGCCAAAAACCCCCAACCCGCCACGATTGTCCCGAAGGGATGCCTTTGGCAGAGGTCCTGCGGACGCTTCAAGGTGACTGGAATTACCAGGTCAGATATGACACATTCCACCGGCACAGCATCCGCCTGCTGTTGGTGGCGGGTTATCGGGCCGGCTTGATGTACTCCCTGTAAGTGCGATTCCGCTGAACACCTGGGTAAATGTGCTTTCGCCGCACACATCACAAAGAAGTGTGGAAGCCATCTCCTCTTTTTTTTCCATAGATGACCGGAATTCTTTTACTTGGCCACACTCCTCGCAGCGATATTCATAAAAAGGCATGATGAAACTTGTTTTGTTTATGTTTTACATCCAAAAATACAAAAGTTTTCACACCTTTAATCCGGTTTTATTGATAACGGGGTTGGACTTCTTAATTAATCATCGTAATTTTACGATTAATTAAATTCAACTACTAACAGCCAGATATAATGAATCAAAAAACAGAGAAAACAACAATCATAGAAGTTTACGATCCCGTTATGTGCTGCAGTACCGGCGTATGCGGACCGGATGTGGACGATACACTGGCCGATTTTGCAAATGATGTAAAATGGCTCAAATCACAGGGAGTGGATGTAAAACGGTTTAATCTGGGGCAGGAACCGGAAGCGTTCAAGGCAAATTCACAGGTTTTGGCCAGGCTCCGGCAGGCAGGAACCGAAGCCTTACCCATCATCCTGGTAAACGGGGAGATGATGTCTGAAGGCGGTTATCCCGACAGGGCTGCACTTATACAATGGTCTGGTTTAAATCTAACCAATGGTGCCGCTTCGCATACCGGAAAAGCAGACACCGCGCAGCCGGAAACGCTATACAATAATAAAACCGAAATACTGGTTGCTCTCGGTGCAGCTGTGGCATCGGGCAGTGAATCTGTCCTAAGAAACATGTTTGCAAGAGGCGAGGAACTGGGACTGTCGACAGAAGATATGTCAAGAGCCATGCAAACCGGGCTCAATGTCAGGCAAACCCCCTTATCAGATGTTGTAAAAACGGCTAACGAACTGCTCGGAATAACATCCAATGGCTGTGCACCCGGAAGCGGCTGTTGTTAACAAACATCCTGTTCGATGTTGAAGAATGATACCCGGCTGACCTGCCATCTTTTTGGTGCTGCAAATATTCATCATGTGCCCGATCAATTCAACATTCAAAATTTCACATTTTTAAATAGTTTATCATGTTACCAGAAATAACTCCATATATCTTCTTCACCGGAAAAGGCGGGGTTGGCAAAACCTCACTTGCATGTGCTGCGGCCGTTAAATTAGCCGATAATAACCAAAAAGTGCTGCTCATCAGCACCGATCCGGCTTCGAACCTGAAAGAAGTTCTGGAAACCAATATCACAGAGAAAATTACACCCGTAAATGGCCTTCCAAACCTTCATGCGGTTAACATCGACCCGGAAATGTCGGCAGAAGAGTACCGCAACCGGGTCATCTCACCGCTAAAGGACATTTTGCCGGACTGGGAGATCAAAAAAATTCGCGAGGAACTCTCTGGTGCCTGTACCACTGAAATTGCTGCCTTTGATGAGTTTGCCCGCTATATTGCCGGAGACGGCGGGGAGCAGCCGTATGATGTTATCATTTTCGATACCGCACCTACCGGGCACACCCTTCGCCTTCTCGAAATGCCGGCAGCCTGGAGCGAATTTATCGAATCCAACCCCGATGGAGCATCCTGTATAGGGCCGTCATCAGCACTGAAAACAAGCCAGGCCCGATATCAAAAAGTAGTGGAACGGCTGCGGGATAAAGACGCAACAACCGTATACCTGGTAACACGGCCGACAGGTCTGCACTGAACGAAGCCGAACGATCCAGCAAAGAGCTGATGGAATTGGGATTAAACAACCAGTTTCTTCTTATCAACGGGTATTTTGAACCAATTGATGATAGCGATCCAATTGCTGCAAAAATGAAAGCGATTGCAGATTCCACTTTGGAAAATATGCCGGTACACCTGAAAGAAATGAATCAACTTGTTTTTCCATTAAGACCCTATAATTTATTGGGCATCGACAGGCTTCGGAAAGTATTTGAACCGCTGGATAGAAAAGAGATCAAAGAAATGGGAGCTGTTTTACTAACGGAGCAACACGAAAGCAACCTCCCCGGACTGGATGACCTGATGGCCGATCTTACAGAAAAAGATCACGGCCTCATTATGACCATGGGTAAAGGCGGTGTTGGAAAAACAACAATCGCTGCAGCTATTGCCCTGAAACTTGCCCACGAGGGATATCCCGTTCATCTCACTACCACTGATCCGGCCGCACACCTGCTCGATCATCTTGGAGATATTAAATTTCCTGAAAACCTCACTGTAGACCGTATTGATCCGCGTGCAGAAAAGCAGGCCTATATCGAAAAAGTATTACATAACAAGGGCAGTAAATTAAATGAAGAAGAGCTTAAACTTCTCCGGGAAGACCTGGAATCTCCATGCACAGAAGAGGTGGCTGTATTCCAGGCTTTTTCAAAAGCCATTCACCAGGCAAGGCGTAAATTTGTTGTGATAGACACCGCACCTACCGGCCATACGCTGCTACTTCTTGATACCACAGGAAGCTACCACCGGGATGTGGTGCGCAACAACGGAACGAATTCCAATAACTTCAAAACACCCTACATGTACCTGCAAGATTCCGATTTTGCGAAACTTCTGATCGTTGCTCTGCCGGAAACCACCCCGATTTCGGAGGCAGCCAAACTGCAGGAAGACTTAAGACGCTCCGGTATTGAACCATATGGATGGATCGCCAATCAAAGCATGTCGGCTGCTGACGTATCCGATCCGCTCCTGAAGCAGCGGGCATCCGAAGAAATACCGTTACTGGAAGAAATAGAAAAAAAACATGCAAAACGGCTTTATTCCATACCCTGGATTGCTGAAGACCGGATTCTCCGGTACCTTTTTACATCAGACAAACAACCTGTGGAGAAAACTCTATGAATCTGCAATTTAATCATGCCCTTGTTGCACTTGATCTGTCTGATGCCAGCGATATCATCGTTGATTGTTTAGGGCATTTTGAAAAATTTGGCACAAAGAAATTTACACTCTTCACATCTGTGAGCGTTCCCTACCCGGGAGGTCTTTCATCATCAAAAGAGCAAAAATACATTGACAGGATTGAGGAGTACAGTACAAGATTGCAGTCTTTAGGTTTTAATATTCAGACCGAAGTGTCTTTTAAAATCAATGCCTATGGGCCTGCCCGGATAATGGAGGCTGCGAAAGAACTCGAAGCCGATTTTATTATCATCGCCAACAGGGGATATAATAAGTACAGAGAATTTTTGCTCGGGAGTACAGCAACGGAACTTCTGCAGCGGTGTCATCTGCC
>RECI01000087.1 GCA_007694095.1 Balneolaceae bacterium
GAATTTGGAATTTGGAATTTGGAATTTGGAATTTGGAATTTGGAATTTGGAATTTTGGTTATCTGCCATAATCATCCTGTAGCCTGATAATATCATCTTCATCAGACGGCCAGTCGGTATTCGTATGCTGCCAGATTTCAGCAATAATACCCCAGTTTTCGAGCCCTTCTGCCCGGTGTCGCATTCCCTGATCAATGGAAATTGTGTTGCCGGTCTTATAAATTTTTAGCGGGGCAAGATTATCATTATCACTGATTACCATACCGATTTCCCCAGAAGCAACAGTCCAGACTTCAGACCTGCGATTGTGATATTGCCATGAAAGCCGTTCTCCTGGTTCTACGATCAGAATTTTTGGACTCAGTTTTAACCCGTCATATTTACCGATATCAAGTCCCGGAAAAAAATGAGTTGCAAATTTCCGGAGTGATGAATCCTTGATTACAAAAAAACCTCCCCATGGCCTTGTTTTATCAATTGATTCTATTTCAATCTGATGATTTTTTAAATATTGGGAAACATTGCTGAAAACAGTGTCCTTGTCCAATGTGCCGATGAATGTGTCCAACTCACTCACTTATTTATGTATTTGATGTGTATCATAAAATGACCATGTGATGTTTTAAAAAGCAGACAATCTTGAGCTGTAAAAAGCTGAATGTTTTTATAATGCCAAAGTTAAGGGAATTGAATCATTCTCTAAAGTAAATGTTTCTGGCACTGTTGTTATTCAGGCAAAGATGTAATTTTTTGCTATCAGCTATCAGCCATGGGCTTTGTTGGTCGTAAATCAATTATACAACCACGATAATTCGTTACGCACAACGTTATGCGATTTCTTAAGGCCGTATAGCAAGTTCTTGTTGTTTTCTAAGGTCTACATAAATGCCAAATGCAGCAATTATCTCATTATTGTGAAATACAGGTACAGTAATCAGGATTACCGGTATTTTATCGCCGTGTTTTGTAATTCGTATGGTTTGCTTTTGTTTTACTATTTCATCAAAGGTTGTTTTACTGAAAATTAACCCTTCCTCAATTTCCGTATCGGATGTGATTAACCCATCAAGTTGTTTTCCCATTAATTCGTCTTCATCATAGTGAAAGAGAGCCTGAAATCCATCATTTACTTTTTGAATAATATTTTCATGATCAATCATTACCATCGGAAGAGGTGAATTATCGAACAACTGGTTTAACAGATTGCTATTTTTTTCTCTTTCGTTTTCTGATATTCGTAAATCCGTGATATCAATAGCGGTAATAACAAGAAAGCTTTCCTCAATACTTTCAAAGCTGTTAACATGAAAATTATAATACCGTGTACCATTATGCCTTGTGGTTACTTTCGATACAAAGTTGCCTTTCCCGGTTTTGAATATTTGTTGAAGTACTTTATTTGTCCATAGCTGGTCTTCTTTTGCGAAAAGGTTGGTAATCGGAAATGCAGTGAGTTCTTCTTCATGAATGCCTGTATCAAACAGGAAAGACTGGTTCCAGCGAACGATGTTTAATCCGGAATCAAGGACGAGAAATAATCCCGGTATGCTATTCAGGGCTGTATGTGTGAAGCGGCGTTCTTTGTCAAGAGATTGATTGGCCAGTTTTTCACTGGTTTTATCCTGGAATGTATTTAAAATGTAATGTTCATTATTGTTTTCCCGGTAGAGCATGGATGTATTGTCAACATATATTTGATGCCCGTCTTTATGGATATAACCCTTCTCACCTTCAAAATGTGACTTTTCGTTTCTAACCCGTATCATTTCAAGATGCTTGGGATCGTTTGGATCAACAAACAAAGACTCCCCTCCGGCGATAAGCTCTTCCCTGCTGTATCCCAGAATCCGGCAGGCAGCGGGATTTGCATCAATTATGCCGCCGTCAGGTGTGCCAAAAATGATCCCTGAAACAGAGTGTTTGAAATGGTGACTGTAGCGTTCCTCTTTATCGCGATATTTATAATAACTGTTCATCAACGGTGTGATGTCTTCAAAAGACAACAATACTTTTAATGGCAATTCAGAAAATCTGGAGATGGTTACCTTACACCAGTGAACCCCATTATTTTTGATCGAAATCGTAAGCTCAGATTGCTGACGGATACCCTCAATCACATCCCTTAAGTTAAAAATCAAGCTAATTGCGTTGAAATAGCCCTCATCAACAGCTTTTTTACATTGTTCGAAAAAATTTTTTTCTTTTGTATTAAGCCTAAGCCAATCCATGCATTTCCCGGCAGTTTTCCAGTTATTGTTGGAAACTATGATATTTCCTTCATTATCGAGAATTGCTGAAGCACCCATTAGTGCATTCAAGAGTTGTACTTCTCCCTCTGATATGATTTGCGCAGACATTTTGATTACTGGTGATTTACTAACAATGAATAGTGTAAGATCGAAAATCCATAACTAATATGATTGACGCGAAAAGCTTAAAAAAATAACTTATAATGCTTATCTATCGGTGATTTATATCTTACGTAAAATTACTTAGTGCCAAGAAAGGTGGGTGTATAATTTTTATCATCCATTACTGAATTAACTGCGGTAATCAGTTCTTCCCTGGTGGGCTCGTAATAAACATACCCGTCAATTCCCATTTCGAATAAAGGCTTAACCAAAAAAGCACTTCGATAAAGATGTAAGGCTATCAGTTTTGCATTTTGGTTAGTTTTTTTCAATATATCTATCAATAGCTTTGCACTTACATTTAATCCAATAAAATCAATGATAAAAATCGGCTTAAAATCAATTGATGAAATTTTATCAAAACTGTCGGATCCAAGAAGTGATACGTTGTACGAATCTGCAAAACTCGTTTTCAGAAGATTCTGAATGATTTTCCAGCGCAGTTGCTGGTCAGATAATACATATATTGTTGTTTTATGATTCCCCATGTTCTAAGCTATTCAGCAAACATGTTATAAGGAATAGGTTCTAGAACGTATTTTTTAATATGTATGATAAGTAAAAAACCGTAGAGTGATTGCGAAGGGTATCGTGCAGTATTCTTAATTGTCGCCCGGAGAAATGATATTGTGCTGAAAAGCATATTTCACGAGCCCTGCCGTGTTGCGAGCCCCTGTTTTTTGGAGAAGGTTTCTGCGGTGAGCATCTACCGTTCGTGAACTGATATATAGTTTTTCAGCGATTTCCTGGTTAGTATATTCTTTTACAATCAGCTCAAGGATCTCAAGTTCTCTATCGGTAATATGAACAAGGTTTGAGGATGCCGATTTACCTTTGCCCTTTACCAGGTCCATCATGATGCTGTGGGTTGCTTCATCACTGAAATAGTGTTTACCCTCTATGATATTCATGATAGCCTCTTTCAGTTCGCTACGTCCGGCACTTTTCATTATGTAGCCTGATGCTCCTGCCTGAATCATTTGCCGTATATGAAGTTCATCATTACTCATGGAAAGAGCCAGTACTTTCGTGTTAGGAAATTTTTCCCGTATTTCCCTGGTAGCTTTAATGCCGTCCATTTCTGGCATATTAATATCCATAATTACAAGATCAATGATGTGGAATTCAAGCTTCTTTAATACTTCTGCCCCGTTTCCGGCTTCATGAACAACATCAATACCAGCCTGGCTCTGGAGCATCAGTTTGATGCCATCCCTCACAATTTTGTGATCGTCCGCCAGTAAAACTTTTATATTACCCATTAGATTACTTAACATTTACATTCAAGGGTACCACTACTGAAATGATTGTACCACGGCCTTTATTACTTGTAATATCTAAATTTGCCGCCATACCACCAACTCTTGTTTTCATACTCCGAAGTCCAATTCCGGTATCCAATTTTTCATCAACATTAAAACCGATACCGTTATCCTCAATGGTCATGAATAATTCATTTTCAGTGTATACAAGCTGAACGTCAATTTTTTCAGGTTTTCCGTGCCTGATTGCATTATTCAATGCTTCCTGTAATATTCTGTAGAGGTTGATTTGGATGTTATCAGGAATTTCAATATCACAAAGATTTTTATATAAATAAAATTTGATGCTGTTTTGGCTTTGTAACTGGTTGATCAGAGATTCTGCAGCCAATTCCAAGCCATAATCCTGGATTGCTTTAGGAAGTAGATTCTGTGAAATATTTCTTGTTTCCGAGATCGCATGGTTTAAAAACTTCAGGCCAGATTCAAACGCTTTTGACAGGTCAGGTGCGATTGCTCCCAGGTCTTCATAAACCGATTTCAGGTTCATGTTCGAAGCTGAAAGGTATTGGCCGAGCCCATCATGCAGCTCTTTGGCAATTCGCTGCCGTTCGCGTTCTTCCCCTTCAACAATTGCACTGATTGCCCTTTCCTCGGCCTTTTTCTGCCTGGTTATATCATTTGCAATTACAAGTCTTAGATTGCGACCGTCATAATAAATATCCGTTCCGGATATTTCAGCAATTATTCTATCACCACCGCTTGTAATTTGCGGCCATATATCGAAGTCGGTATGCCGGAATTGCAAGCTTCTCCTGATCTCATTTTTTATAGCCTCAAGATCTTCTTCGGGGTGCAAATCAAAAATTTTCATAGACCTAAGTTCCTTCATGGTATAGCCATACTTGTTTAATGCCGACAAGTTAGCCGTGATAAAATGGAGGGTTTCGGGATCATATATATACATTGGCAGCGGGCTCTGTTCAAATAGCAATCGGTACTGTTCTTCTGAAGCGCGTAATTCTTCCTGGGCACGTACGTCAGTCGTGATATCAGAAATGGTTCCTACCATGTACTCGTTAATTCCGTCTTTGTCCTTGATAAAATATCCTTTGTCAATCACAACTGAGTACGTTCCGTTGCCATTCAAGATTTCATAATATTCGATCCAGGTATCTTCATTGGCAATTACTGCATTCTTCAGGCTATTCCTTATTTTTTCCCGGCTTTTGGGGTGTATTTTTGAAATCCACCAATCTGTAGTATGTTCAATTTCATTTTCTTTGTAATTGAACCTTGAGATCCAGCCCTCACTCCACCACACGTAATCTGTTTTAATATCCCATTCAAACAAAATATCATTCGAACTCTTGGCTATCATTTCAAATTTATTACTCTGTTTTTTCAACTCTTCCTGGTAGGCTAATTCTGTTGTGTTATCCAACATGGAGCCAATAATTCTGATGATTCCACCATCTTTATTCCGGATGATTGCGGCAGAATCCTTAATTTTTCTGATGCTTCCGTCTGCATCGACGAAATCATAATTATTTTTCCATGTAACAGCATCAGAATTTTCTGCCTCCATCATACTTTCAACAACCCGATCCCTGTCGTATTCAGCGATTTGTTTGTGCCAGAATTTGATATCGCCAAGATACTGTTCTTTTTTAAATCCGAATACCGTCTCAATTCCTTCTCCCCACCAAAGTTCCGATTTTCCGGGATTCCATTCCCAGATAACATCAGATACTATATTTGCTGCAATTTCAAAACGTTTCTGTTCCTCATCCAGTTTTTTCTCAAATTCTTTGATTTGTGTGATATCAATTATTGTACTTAACCGGTATTGTGCATCAGTATTTTTATCATGTATCAATGAAAGGTTGATAAGGCCAAAAAAAGGTGTACCATTTTTTTTAAGCAATTCGGCTTCAAATGAGATAAAACCATTCTTTTTTAAATCCTCAAGCTTATTTTTTATATCATTACGGCTTTTCTCAGGATATACTTCATAAATATCCTTTCCAGCCATTTCAATTATAGAATAACCGAAAAGATCAGCATATGCCTTATTTACACGTTCAAGCTTGTTAGTCCGGTGGTTTGTAATGGCAAGGCCTGTGTTGGACCGAAGAAATAAATCGCCAAGAAGCAGGTTTTCACTTTCAACTTTAATTCGTTCGGTTATATCGCGGTTAATCGCTACAGAACCGGCTATTTCCTTTTTTTCATTACGGATAATTTTAACCGAGCTTAAAATATTTTTTGGTTTGCCGCTTTTTGTTTTCTGTATAACTTCACCACTCCACTCTCCATCTTGTAAAAGTGTTTCAAGTGCTTCATTTTCCGTGGTGTTGAAATAGGTGCTGGTGAGCACATCGGAGATATGCCTGCCTGTAACTTCGTCTGCTTTCCAGCCGTACGTTTTTTCGGCTGCGTTATTCCAGCTTTTTATGACAAAATTTTCATCTGTCGATATTACCGCATCCGAGATTACTTTCAATAATCCCGCCTGATATTCAAGCAATTCATTGGCTTTTTTCTTCTCTGTATGATCGTTAATGGCACCAATCATTCTGATTACTCTGCCTTCATTATCACGCAGGATAAAAGCATTGTCTTCAACATGCCGTATGTCTCCGTTGGCGTTCAGGAACCTGTATTGATCTGTCCAAATCCCTTTGTTGTTTTGCATGGCGCTTTCAAGGTTGTGCAAAACCCGGTTTCTGTCATCAGAATGGATATTCTCAATCCAAAAATCCAGGCTTTTTCTAATATTTTTATCAGAATAGCCAAAGGATGTGGTAATACCATCGTTCCAAAAAACGGAGTCGGATTGAACGTCCCAGTCATACACAATATCGCTTACCAGATTTACAGCCGTCTTGAAAAGGTGTTTTTCATGTTCAATTTGATCTTCAATTACTTTGCGATAGGTAATATCAACATGGGTTCCTACAAGCCGTTTTGCATTTCCCTCTTCATCCCATTCAACGGTTCTTCCCCGGTCTAATATCCATCTCCAACTACCATCTTTGTGCAGCATCCTAACTTCACATTCATAGATATTCGTTTCTCCCCTGAAGTATTTCTCAACGGCATCTTCAAAAACCTTCATGTCTTCCGGGTGTAAAAGGCGGTTCCAGGTTTCAATACTTAAAGGCTGTAATTCTGCCAAACTGTATCCAACAAGTTTTGCCCATAACTCATCAATGACCAACGTACCTGTTTGCGGGTGCCATTCCCACATTCCTACATTGGAACTGGTTGTACTCAGCTTTAACCACTCTTCTTTATTTTTCAGTTCCTGTTCAATTTTTTTTCTGTTGCTGATATCAATTCCAATTCCAATTTGCGTCTCATCATTCAGACGGATATTTGTCCAGGCAGTTTGAAGTGTTTTGCCCTCTTTATTTACTACTTCAATATCTTTCCAGGAATCGTCCGGGTTTTCCATAAATTCCCGGATCACTTTTCGATATTCTTCATCCGGATAAATCTTTTCCATCAGGTTCAGTTTCGAAGCTTCTTCGTTCGACCACCCCATAATTTTTTCAAACTCGCGGTTCACAGAAAAGTCAGAAATTTGAGGCCTGTATATAGTGATCATAACAGGTATTGCGGAAAAGATTTTACTGATAAGTTCCTGTTCCCTCTGTAAGGATTTTTCATAGTTCTTTACCATATAATAAAGAGCTATAGCTATCACGGTTATGAAAAAAATGCCTTTTACCGTTTGGAATTGGGTAAGCAGTGCTGAATCGTCTAACCACCATTCCAATAAGTGATCTGTTGTAGTAATCCACACCAGGGCAATAATAATAAAGATGAGGGAAATACGGAGTGGAGTAAATCTCATAGTCTCAATCTGTTGTATATAACTAAATAATAATATACTGCTTCTTATAATGAAAAAAATTTGGTTCTATTTGATTTGTGTGGGTGCGGCTTACAATGCAGACCTGATCTTTAATTTCAATAGAATGAAACTTGATACGCAGAGAACCGCTTATAAGTTGCCACAGATGACACAGATCAACACAGAAAATCCCTCTGTGAAAATCTGAGCCATCTGTGGCAATAAAAAAGATAACATTACCATTTGCCTTCTCTCATGGGGTAACTGCCCAGAATCTTCAGATATTGTGATTTTTTTCTGAGCATTTCAAGTGCGTCTGCAATACGGGGTGTATGTTGATTGCCTTCAATATCAAGGTAAAAAAGGAATTGCCAGGGGTGACCAAGTCTTGGGCGCGATTCAAGCTTGGTCATGTTAATGCCGTAATCTCCAAGGATATTCAGGCATTTCAGAAGGGCGCCTTTTTCATCTATGGTGGCAATAATGAGTGAAGTTTTACAATTCAGCTGAGGATCACAGAGCAGTTCCTCGGTACTTACAATCACAAATCGGGTAAAATTTTCTTTTTGATTTGCCAGATCTCTTTTCAGGATTTTAAGCCCATAAATTTCAGCAGCTAATGAGCTGGCGATGGCAGCCTGTGAAAGATCAGCATCGTCCCGGACTTTCCGGGCAGCCATAGCGGTATCAAAATACGTTTCTACATGACAACGCGGCAGTGATGATAAAAACCTGCTGCATTGTGCAATCGCCTGGGGATGCGACAAGATTCTTCTGATATTGGTGATGTTAATGTTTTCCGGCGCCATAAGGCAATGGTTAATATGCAGCACTTCTTCACCGGTAATAAAGAGATTTTTTTCGTTCAGAAGGTCGTATGTATCGTTTATGGATCCTGCCGTGGTGTTTTCGATCGGGAGGATAGCCACATCCACATCCTTGCGTTCTACAGCATCTGTAGCCTCATCAAACCGGGTATAACCGATACATTCCACATTTGTATACCGCTGTTTGAAATGGCGCATTGCTGCCTGGTGGCTGAATGCGCCATCAGTACCCTGGTACGATACCCGTATGGTTTGAGCATTGGTTTTATCGTTATGATGATCGATTAATGCATGGGTTTGATAACGCACCGAGTGCTGAATAATCTCACGGAATAACTGTTCAAGGAAGTACGGGTCAATACCGGCTTCAGGCGCTTTCTGGCGAATTTTCGCAAGGAGCTTCTCTTCTCTTTCGGGATCGCGGATTTCATCTGCACGCTCGAGCTTGCCGGTAATGACTTTTTGGACAATTTTTTGCCGTTCACCGAGGGCTTTTACAATGGTATCGTCAAGTTCATCGATAATTTTGCGTATGTCGTCTAATGTTTTGTTCGCCATTCTTAATTCAGCGTATGGTTTTCTTCAGTTCCTGGATTCGGTTCAGTATTTGGTTACGGTCTAATTTACGGAAACGTTCAGGCAAAAGTGCTTTGGAAGTGCATTCAGTTACAGCGGTTAATGTTTGTAGTTCAACCTCTTCAGGATAGGTAGGGGGGAGGAAATCATCAAAAACCGCGTCCATAATTTCAGGGGTTGCTTCTTCAAGCCCGTCGGAGGCAGTTCTGAATTTTGCCCTCGTCAGCGCGGCTTCCATATCAGCCCCGGAAAAACTGACCTCTCCCTTGGTGATCACTTTCGGCATGTATTCTTCTGATACCTTCAGCCCGGTTTTTCTTTTCATGGCCTCAAACAGTTCGTTTCTCTCCTCCTTTGTCTCCGGAGGAAAGAGGGCAATGTGTTCTTCGGCACGTCCCTGGCGCTTAAGGTCGATGGGCATCAGGTCGGGGCGGGCGGTCATCAGGAACCAAATGATGCGGCCGCGGTGACGGGTATCGCTCATAAATGTGGCAATTTGTGAAAAAACCCGGCTCGATACACCACTGTCTCCGGAAGCGGCACGGTCGCCCAGGTAGGCGTCCGCTTCATCAATCATTACGGCAACAGGGGCCATCGCATTCAGCAGGCCAAGGATTTTTTCAAGATTTCCCTCGGTAACACCCTGCCACTGGCTTCTGAAATTTTTGAGTTTTACCATGGGTATACCTACATCACCGGCAAAACATGTTACAAGATAGGTTTTACCGGTTCCTACTGGCCCGCATACCAGGTAGCCCATAGGAAGCACATCGCGCCGTCCGGCTTTTAGTGCTGCCACCGCCTGCCTAAGATGGGTTTTTACTTTCGTGTGGCCGGCAACCATATCCAGTGAACTGTCAGTAGGAACAAATTCAAGCAGGCCGTATGCTTCAGCTTCAATGAGCTCTTTTTTAATAGCGGTGAGCGATTCAAAGGTTATTTTTTCTTTGTTCTGAACCGCATTAGAAAGAATACTTTTGAGTTTCAGGTAACCAAGGCCCGCCGTCATTTGTGCCATTACGGGTTTTGAGACGGCCGATATCTGTTTATGTGTCTCGGCCGGCGATTCCTGCAATAAATACGACAACCGGTTGGTTTCATCCGGCAAGGGAATGCGGATATCAGCAGAATAGGGATTTTGGACCAGCTTCCTGTTGAGGTCGGATAAATTTTCTGTGAGCAAAACTATAGTAAAATCGGCGGCCAGGAATAGCGGGTCGTGCGCCCATTTTAACAGGTAAACAAGCGAGTTGCGGTCCTCAGACCCTGTACTGCCTGCCTCATTTGCCGGGACAATGGTTTCCGAATAATCGATAATAAGAGCCATGCTTTTTTTCTGGTCGAGACGAGAGCGGAAATATTGTTCAAGCACCGAAAAAGCTCCAACAGGATCTTTTGGCAGTTTTTTGGCATATTCTGTACCTGCAAAGGAATCCCTGCCGGATAGCGCCCTGCTGAAATCTATTTGTGAATTTTGGTCACGAAAATAAATGCCGGATGCCCGGTCATAAAAAACAACAATATCTCTTGCTCCAAAGAACTCTTCGGCCATAAATGTTTTAAGGCGGAGGTAGTCGATTTTGTTTTCACTTTTTACGGGAACCAAATCTTGAACATTGCCGTGAATGATAAACTGGTTTAAGGTACGGCTAAGGTATTTACGTGCGAGCTGCTGTGCCCAGGACGGATAATTTTCAATCATGATTAAGGATGATGTTTAATCTTTTAAATATTGAACAAGTTAAATAAAAGTGAAAAGTGAAAAGTGAAAAGTGAAAAGTGAAAAGTGAAAAGTGAAAAGTGACCCATCTGCGCTAAAGATTCGATGGGTAAAAAAGCTGGAGCGATAGGCCGGACGTCCCGTAAGCAAAATCTGGCGTCCCAGTCCTGCGGTGCCGGGGTCTCCAAACGTTGGTTAAGGGTGCAATATCGCCGGAATTGTAAGTCTATCAGGGTTCATTTCAGTCACCGGAATTGATTATTAATTTAACTGTTGTAAGCCTGCTTTGTGTGGCTTTCGTGATAATAAAAATATTGCCATCGATCTGCAGTTCTTCATTTACTTTTGGTATGCGGCCGATATGATGAATGATGTACCCGGCAACAGTTTCAAATTCACCTTTTTCATAAGTGATGTTTATCTCCGGGTAATCTTCAAGCAATTCATCCAGTTCAACAGAACCTGACAGCATAAACGTATTTGGCGACAATTTTTTTACTTCGTTGTCTTCCTTGTCATACTCGTCCTGTATATCACCTACTACTTCTTCTATCAGGTCTTCGATGGTAACCATTCCGGCTGTGCCGCCATACTCATCAATCACAATGGCAACGGAAATATTGCTTTGTCGAAATTCAGTAAGCAGGTCTTTTGATTTTTTGCTTGATGGGATGAGTTTAACCGGCCTGATGATATCCCCAATGTGTTTGGGGTTGCTAAACATATCATACGCAAAAACAACACCGATCACATCATCGATGCTGTCCTGGTAAACCGGGATTTTGGAGTACCCGGATTCAATAAATGCTTTTTTCAGTTCATCGAGTGAGGCGTTTTTTTCTACAGCCACCATTTCGGTTCTGGGAACCATTGTTTCACGAACACGTTTATTGTGAAGCTCAAGAACATTATGCAGGATTTCCGAATCATCGTGATCGATTTCCTTGCTTCCGCCGCTATCTTTCAGTTCCCTGAAAATCATCTCCACATCCTGACGGCGAAATACTTTTTCATTCCGCTCATTATTGATTTTTAACATCTTCACTAATAAACCTGAAGCACTGTTACTCACAGAAATAAGCGGCCACAGGAGGTAATTGGTTACCCTGAGCGGAATAGCTACAAATTTAATGAGGAAGTCGGCTTGTACCCGGAATATAGCTTTAGAAAATATTTCCCCAAACAGTAGTATGATAATGGAGGCAATGAGTGTCTGGATCAAAAGCACCGTTGCTCCGGAAGGGATGGTTCCAAAAATCCCTGAGTATATCGTTCTAATGGGCTCAACAAGAAATATGGCCATCAAAGTGGCATATATAACATTTACAATGTTATTGCCCACAAGCGTGGTAGTGAGAAAATTTTCCGGGTTGTTACTGAAATAGGCAAGGGTTCTTCCCCGGAAGGTGTTTTTTCTTGATTCAATCTCCAGCTTTAATTTATTGGCTGTAACAAACGCCATTTCAGAACCTGAAAAAAAACCACTGAAAAGAATTACGATTACTATATACAGGAATTCGGGCATAATCTTAAGTTAACGATATAGCGTGTAGTTCGATTAATCTAAAGAATGTTGCCATTAAACAGATCAAAATCCTTGCAAATTGTGGCTTTTTCATTTGCCTGTAAACTCAGCCTTTCTTCTTTCGAGAAATGCACTTGTTCCCTCCTTAAAATCATTCGTGCTGCAAAGTTTACCAAATTCTTTGGCTTCGTGGGCGAAACCATCGTTTTTAAATGCTGCATTTATAGCCCTGATGGCAGCATTTAATGCAAGCGGCCCATTTTTCATCATTTTCAGGGCAATTTTTTTTGTAAAATCCAGGGCTTCATCCATTGGCAGTACATAGTTAACCAACCCGATTTTTAAAGCTTCACCTGCCTTTACCGGCTGCCCGGTTAAAATCATCTCCATTGCCTTGGATTTCCCTACTATATGGGGAAGTCTTTGAGTACCTCCGTACCCTGGAATGAGGCCAAGTGAAACTTCAGGCATTCCGATGGCAGCATTTTCTGTGGCAACCCGGATATGGCAGGCCATAGCAAGTTCTGCACCACCTCCAAGGGCATACCCGTTAACAAGTGCAATCACCGGTTTTGAACAAGATTCAATCTTGCTGAAAATGTGTTGTCCCTTGAGAGATAACTCCTCTCCGGTATCCTGTTTAAGGGTGCTTAATTCTTTAATATCAGCCCCTGCCACAAATGCCTTTTCACCGCTGCCTGTTATGATAAAAACGTGTATAGATTCATTATCTTCCACAAGGTCGATTGCCTGGTTTAATTCATCGAGCAGCGTGGCGTTAAGGGCATTTAATTTATCGGGCCGGTTTATGGTAAGTATTGCGATTCCGTTACTGTCAGTATGAAACAGAAGGTGATTGAAGGTATGTGAATTCATGTGGTTTTCCTGACTTTTTTTTCTGTCTCTTTGTGCAGGTCCTCTGCCTCTTTGCGAAGTTGGGCAAGTTCAAGTTCACGGTCCATGTCTTCAAAGCCGGGCAGTAAATTTTGATCCAGCTCTTCGATAATCTGGGTTGTTTCTTCCATTTCCGATAAGAGGAAATCGAGCTGAGTTCCAACATCCTCGGCATTAGGCATGGTCATCGATTGTTCGTAAATATAGCGAATAGCGTCTTCGATCGTTTCGAGGTGAGTTTCACTGATCAGGTATTTTTCCTTGGCAACATCAAACTTTTTAAGGCGTTTTTGCAGAATATTCAATCTGCGCTCATTCGTTTTTATCAGTTTTTCAGAGTCTAGCGTTTCCATTTTTTCTTTCTGCTTATCCACCTCCCTCCGGATTTCCTCTTCCACTTCGGAGTTCATGTATAACTGGAATCGGCGGTTCATATCAAGCAGGGTGAGGTATGTTGAAAGTAATTCCTCCATCTTATTCTGGATGTGCTCGAGCATGCCCTTGGATGTATATGGGAGGGTATCAAAGTTCTTTTTTACCTCCTTGGTGATATGCTTCAAAACAAGGAACCGTTTTTGTGAACGGGCCTCAAGCTGATAGAATATAAGTTTGTCACCACTTTCCTCATTTTGTTCTTTTCGTTTTTTCAAACGGACACTTTTTTGATAGGAAGGCAGTTTGGGAATCACGCCGAGGTATATCAGTTCCATCCCAAAGATAAACGTAAGAATCAGGTTCGAGGTGAGGCCAAAATCAGTAAATACCAGTGCACTAATGGTTCCAATCAACAGGAAAACCAGGTTGAAGGGGTTTAAAAAAGCCTCTTTTGTAAAATTGATGGAAGAATCTTTTTCTTTATCCATTCAGGTTATCCTTCGTTGTCTTGATTTGGTATATCGGAAACCGGAGGTTCTTTTCGGCCCACGGTTTTTTCAGTATTCAGCTCTTCTGCCTGTTGTTCTATTTCCCGGTACAGCAACCCCATCTCCATTTTGATTTGTTTCAGTGTATCACGCACATTTTCTTTTCTAAGTGACTCATCCAGCTCTGCTTCAGATGGTGAGCGCTCCATAATATCATCCATTGCAACATCAAGGCGGGCTTCGATATGTGCCATTTTGCTGCGAACTTTCCCAAGAAATTCGTCAACAGACTCGAGCAGGTCGTCCGTGTTCATTTTTTGAATGGCTTCATTCACATTCTGAACATATTTTGAACGCCGGAGTTTTTCTTTGGTATCCCGGATTTTCCGGTAATGCTCCTTATACTCCTCCTTCATTCGCTCTCGTTCCTGTTCGCTGTTTGTGCTCATTGGTTTTACGATTTAGTACGTTCTTTACCAATAGTTTTTTGAGATTCTTCTTTGCTTTTTGCGGGGCTGTCATCAACTTCTATAGACTTTTCTTTAGCTTTAGCAGCCTTTGTTTTACCCATTTCATGCTTAAACTGGCTCACCAATTCCTGTGCTCTAAGCTTCTCGGCATTGGCTTCAATTTCCATGGTATGTGTATCCACACTTTCCAGGGCGATTTCCATACGGGCTTCGTTCAGTGCGGTGCGTTCATTCAGCCTGTTCACCATTTCCTGGTGGGTCTGGTCAAGTCCGCCCATTTCAAATGATTCCAGCGCGTCAGCTACGCGAGCCTGCCATTCTGCCCGTTCACTGGCCCTGAGGGCTTCCCGGGCTTCCTTGATTTTACGGTCTTTCTCCCGCATAAATGCCTGCTTAACTTTTATAGCCTTTTCATAAGCCTGATCGGCATAGCGAAGCTGTTGTTTCGATTGTTCCAGGCTTTCCCTCGCTTTTTCAAGTTGCAGGGCATAGCCTTCAGCCAGGTCGTCTCTGTCGGCATTTATGGCAGCCTTGATTTTTGCTGTAATTTCCTGGATGGTTTTTTCATACCGTTCCACCTCTTTCCGGAGCATTACGGCGTTTGCTTTAACGGTCGCGATATTTTCATTCATTTGGGGAATTTGATCATTCAGCTCCCGGATATTTTGTTCGAGTATTAATTTCGGATCCTCAATTGAACTGACCATTCCGCCAAAAAGTGATTTGATAGCTCGGATAAATCGTTTAAACATGATCTTATGGTTTGTTTTTAATTATTGCCACAGTATTAAGTACCTTAGCTAAAGTTAACAGTTTTATGCATTTTCGCAATGTTTATGCCCTATATTCATGAATTCCGTCCTTATCTACCATGTGGGTGATGAGTTTGGGGATTTTCGATGGCCGGTTTGTGATGCCGATGGCGCCCTGAATATCTTCTTTAGCTGATTTTACTGCTTCTTTCTTGTTCGTATGAATGGTGACAATTGTTTCACCTTCCGTCACCGAATCCCCGATTTTTTTATGAAGAATAAAACCTGCGGCCGGATCCACATTATCCTCCTTGGTTTTTCTGCCTGCTCCAAGTTCAAGGGATGCCAAACCAAGAGTATAGGCATCCATTTCAGTTACAATGCCGGTGACTGTTGCTTTTACAGGTTCAACGATTTCGGCATACATGTAGGTATCGGGGTTTTTGATAAAACCGGTATCCCCCCCTTGTTCATCCACGATATCGATCCATTTTTGCATGGCTGATCCGTTTTTAATCGCCTCTTCACTTTTTTTAATGCCTTCCTCAACCGAAGCTGCCTTTTTTCCAAGAAATATCATCGTACCGGCGAGCAGATGGGTGATTTCCATCACATCATCAGGGCCGTTGCCATTCAGGCAGTCTATACTCTCTTTCACCTCGAGCCAGTTTCCTACGGCGAAACCCAGCGGTTGATCCATGTTTGTTATATATGCGATGGTTTCTTTACCGAATTTTTCACCAATGCCAACCAGTGTTTCTGCAAGCTTCAATGCATCTTCGGTATCTTTCATAAACGCACCGGAACCGAATTTCACATCTAAAACAAGAGCATCAATCCCTTCAGCCAGTTTTTTACTCATAATACTGCTCGCGATCAGCGGTATCGATTCAACTGTGTTAGTGACATCACGCAGTGCATAAAGCCGTTTATCGGCCGGAGCTATTTCTTCGGTTTGACCGGCAAGCACCAGGTTATGTTTAGCGATAATCTCTTTATATCGTTCAATAGTCATATCTACTTTAAAGCCCGGTATAGACTCTAATTTATCGAGTGTACCGCCGGAATGGCCCAATCCGCGGCCTGAGATCATCGGAACGGGAACGCCGCATGCGGCTGCAATGGGGGCAAGGATCAATGAGAGCTTGTCACCAACCCCCCCGGTTGAGTGTTTGTCCACTTTTACACCGGGGATATGACTCAAATCAACCACAATTCCGCTGTGAAGCATGGAGTGTGTAAGTGCAACAGCTTCGTCATCATACATTCCATTTAAATATGCCGCCATTAAAAAAGCGCTCATCTGGTAATCAGGAATCTCATCTTCTGTATATGCACGGATCAAATATTGAATTTCATCACTGCTCAGAGCTTTACCCTCACGTTTTTTTC
>RECI01000025.1 GCA_007694095.1 Balneolaceae bacterium
GATGCAGATATCAGGAAAATGGCTGCATTATTTACCTATGCACCGAATTTTCTCTACCTGGGGAGAAGCTATAATTTTCCTGTTGCGCTTGAAGGGGCACTCAAATTAAAAGAAATCTCTTACATACACGCAGAAGGTTATCCGGCAGCGGAAATGAAGCATGGCCCTATTGCACTCATTGATGAAATGATGCCGGTTGTGGTTATTGCTGCTACCGACCATACCAACGACAAAATGATTTCAAACATTGAAGAAGTGAAAGCCCGGAAAGGGCGTATCATCTCCATTATGAATGATGATAACCCAGAGGTAAAGAAACTTTCTGAATTTCATATTTCAATTCCGTCCACAATTGACTGTTTTTCTCCATTGTTGACGGTAATACCTTTGCAACTTTTGTCTTACTATATTGCTGTTAATCGAGGTTGTAATGTAGATCAGCCGCGGAATCTTGCAAAAAGCGTAACTGTTGAATAGTTAAATAACCGGTGTCAGATTAAATTGAACCTGTGATATTATCAATCAAAAATATGGTTTGCCCGCGCTGTATTGAAGCAGTTGAGGGGATAATGAAGGAAACAGGCCTTCCAGCCAATTATGTAGATCTTGGAGTGGTTGAACTGGACGGAAAATTGCCTCCCGAAAAACTTGAAGAGCTTAGAGAAAAACTGGATCAACGAGGCTTCGAGCTTATTTTTGACAGGGAAACAGAGATTTCCAACCTGGTACAATCCGCATTGATAGAATACCTTTTACATATAGAAAATTCAGATAATCCACAGCGGTTATCTGAATTTGTTTCGAATCATACATTTTTCAACTATTCCTATCTTAGTAAAATCTTTTCTGACAATAAGGGGAAAACGATCGAGACCTATTTGATTGAGCTGAAAATAGAGAGGGTTAAAGAACTATTATCTTTTAAAAAATGGACGCTAAGCGAAATTGCCTGGAAACTTAAATACAGTAGTGTTCAATACTTGTCGAACCAGTTTAAAAAAGTAACAGGTGTTACTGTGAGCAAATATCTCAAAGAGAATAAAATTCCACGCAAATCTTTAGACCGGCTCTGACCAAAAGTTTTACACATTGATATATCTAAGGTGTAACCCTGTTCCTTAAATTCGTCCGTATATTTCAGAACAGAAAGAAATTTGTCAAAATTACCCTGAAATGAAAAAGATTTTTAATATTTACGGTATGCACTGCGCAGGATGTGTAAACAGTGCCGAAAAAGCTTTAAAAAGAGTACCCGGTGTTATATCAGCTGAAGTACAGTTAACCACAGAAAAAGCAGTGGTTGAATTTGAAAATGGCAATGGAAAAATTCCAATTGAAGAATTGCGGGAGGCTGTTGAATTTGCCGGTTTTGAACTTGGAATTCCCGATATGAAGCATGCTTCATATCATGTGATCGGGATGCATTGTTCAGGCTGTTCTTCCTCTGTTGAAAAGGTGATAACAAGTGTTGAGGGGGTTGAACGCGCTTCTGTAAACCTGGCTGCTGAATTTGTGCAAATTGAATATTCAGGTTCAGATGAACTCCTCGAAGAGATAGAAAAAAAGGTTGCAGATGTGGGGTATCAGCTAAAAAAAAAAGTTCTGACGGCCAAAACCGATTAGAAGAGAAGCGAAAAAGAGACGAGCAAAAGCTTGATGATGCACACCGCAAGATGACATTCAGCTGGGTGGTTACACTCCCTCTGATGGTCTGGATGTTTGTGGATATGGTATTGGGAGTTCATCTTGCCCCGCATCATTGGATGGAACTTGCCATGACTGCCGGTGCCGGATATGTGATTTTTGGGCCCGGGTTAGCCACAATAATCAGTGCGGTGAAATCAGCACGTAATCTATCCCCCAATATGGATGTTTTAATTGCCCTGGGTACTCTGGCTTCGCTGACTACAGGTTTTGTTACTCTTGGGCATGAGCTTGGATTGTATGATATTCGGTTTTACAGTTTTGCAGGAATTGCTGCTATGATTATGGCATTCCATCTTACCGGGCGTTATATCGAAACGAAAGCAAGGGGACGTGCCTCGGAGGCCATAACCAAGCTGCTGACACTGGAGGCTAAATCGGCTCGTATTATTAAAAACGGACTGGAGGAAGAGATTCCAATCGGGGATTTGCGGGTGGAAGATATCATGATTGTACGGCCGGGAGAAAAGATTCCTGCTGATGGCATTGTTGTTGAAGGTCGCGGCTCCGTGGATGAGTCGATGGTAACCGGTGAGCCTATGCCGGTAGTGAAGGAAAAAGAAAATGAAGTCATCGGAGGAACCATCAATACCGAGGGGTCAATCCGGGTTAAGGTAAAAGAGACAGGAGAAAACTCGTTTTTGAACCGTGTTATAAAACTGGTTGAAGAAGCCCAGGGATCAAAAATACCTATTCAGGATTTTGCAGACCGTGTAACCGCTGTTTTTGTGCCAGTAATTCTATTGCTTGCCATTCTAACATTTACAGCCTGGATCATTTTCCCTGAAATTTTGAGGCCGCTATTATTCTTTGCGGAGCCATTTATTCCCTGGATTCTTACGGATCTTGACGTTGTAAGCCAGGCTTTTTTTGCTGCACTTGCTGTACTTGTAATTGCATGTCCCTGTGCACTAGGCCTGGCAACACCCACAGCCCTCATGGTTGGTTCGGGTATGGGAGCTGAAAACGGAATCCTGATTAAAAAGGGTGAGGCAATTCAGCTGCTCCAGGAGGTAACTACGTTTGTATTTGATAAAACTGGTACACTCACAAAAGGAGAACCAGAAGTGTCGGAATGGATTACGTTTAACGGAGATGAGGTTGAATTAAAACGATTGGTTGCGTCAGTGGAGAACCTGTCAGAACACCCCGTTAGCGTGGCACTCAAAAAGTACTCGGATTCTGAAAAATATTATGATGTTGAACTTTTTGAATCCTTTACAGGAATGGGAGTCAAGGGAATTGTGAACGGTAAGTCAGTATTGGCAGGCAATTATGACTTAATAGAATACTTTTCAGTAGAACTACCTGATTTAGTACGTGAGAAAGCTGAATTAATGCTCAGTAATGGGCTCACCGTAATATATATTGTTGTTGACGGGATCGTAACAGCTGTTGCGGGAGTTACCGATGCAATTAAAGAAAATACAATTGCTATGATTGAGGAGATCCATAAAAAGGGGTATAAAACAGTAATGCTGACCGGGGACCAGCAAAAGGCTGCCGAAATTATTGCAGGTAAAATCGGGATTGATCAGGTATTTGCCGGCGTGAAGCCTGATCAAAAATCAGCTAAAATTGAGGAGTTGCAAAAAATGGGCGAGATTGTGGCGATGGTCGGTGATGGCATCAATGATGCCCCAGCCCTGGCAACTGCTGATGTAGGGATTGCATTAGGAACCGGAACAGATGTTGCCATAGAGTCGGGTTCAGTAATACTGATTGACGGCAATCCTTTGGGTATTATTAAAGCGCTGAATCTTAGCAGTGAAACATTTAAAAAAATCCG
>RECI01000024.1 GCA_007694095.1 Balneolaceae bacterium
CTTGGAGGTGCTGGCGCACGCTTCAAGGTTTTCGCTAATCACGAATCTTTCTTGCCGTCGTATTTTGATTTTACCGGCTGTTGCGGTGATGTACGGGCTGGGTTTCTGTTGTGTGTTTTTAACCTTTTCAGCGGCAGGTCTAAAAAGTCGATGGGAATTTCCTCCGGGTCAGCATGGACATGGACATCGGCGGCGCTGATTTGCGAGGAGGGGTTATTAATGCTTGGTTTATCACGATTGCGAATGGCTTCTTCGGTCGCCGTACGGGCTATACGGCTGGCAAGGATTCCATCTTTTGCGGTGGGCATATCGCCGGGTTTTCCGGTTGCCAAAGCATTGGCAAACTCTCTATACATACCGGCAAAACTTTTCTCAGGATGCCATGGGAGGTATTGCGTGCCATGTGAGTTTCGTAACTCGAAGGAGTGCTCCTCACGATTATACCGTATCACGCCATCCGTACCAATCAATTCATAAAGAAAATGTGTCCGGGGATCCCGGGAGGTGTCATTATAGGAAAAACTTACCTCGACCTTTGTGTGTGCTCCACAGCCGTGCGCCATATGGAGAAATACGTGGTCCGGGGCTTCATAGGTATCCAGCCAGACCCCGATGCCATGTTGCCATTCCACTTCAGATTCGAGCCACCAGCGAGCCAAATCGATCTGGTGAACGCCACAATCGACTAGCGGACCGCCCTCATCCATACGTCCCTTTCTCAAGGATGTATCCACCTGCTTTCCGTCCTCATTAATCTCCCACTTTCCGTGCAGATGCCAATTATAGATTAGACGAAGCAACCGCACCTCTCCAATGGCCTGGTCCCGCAGGAGCCTGTGAATGTCTAGGGCACTTTGGGAAAAGCGGTAATTAAAGCCGATAAAAAACTGCAGTCCTGCATCATTCATCACCTTCTCCATCTCAAGCATTTCCTTTTCGGTCATAGCAAGCGGTTTTTCACATAAAACGTGCTTTTGCGCTTTGGCAGAATCAAGCACGTTTTGGTAGTGAACCGGTGCCGGGGTACAAATAACAACGGCATCGATATCAGCGGAGTAAAATTCCTCCTCTGTTTTATATGCATGCGGTACCGAAAATTGTTGCTGCAACTCTACGGCACGCTCGAAGTTGCGATCATAAAGAGCGTAGGTTTGAAGCTCCGGTACCTGTTGGATAGCGGGTAAATGTCCCTGCTCGGCAATCATTCCACAGCCGATAAGCCCTATTTTTTTCATAAAAGCACCTTTACTCTCTTTAAATTAAGGTAATCATTCTGAAAACAGCCTCTTAGATAATATTCATTCCAAGAAGAATATATCTGGCTCTCTTCTTCATGGATATGATATTAAATCAGATGAATACCTGCAAAAAATTCGAGGACACCGATTTATTCAGTTTATCGGTCATTCGGTCTATCGCAAATCATTTAGTCTCTTACATTTCAATACGATACCGCAATATTGCTTGACCACCGGCAGGTGATTCTTCTCGAACATATAATTTCCCGTCTTTTACTTCGATAACTTCGAGATTATGTATAAATCGATTTAACCTTTGGCCCGGCCATTTAAACTTTGCAAGTAATGTTCCTCCATTCGATAGAACCCACCAGGTGAAGTTGTTTTCATCACTACTAATCGTTGAAACCCACAGTCTGTTCTCATCATCGACAAGCATATAATGCAAAGCGGGCCATGTATTTGGGTAATCTGCATTTTGATACAATTGATGCATAAACTGATTGAGTTCAAGTTGCTCGATATAGCTTTCTTGATCCAGAGTACTGTTTTCAAATGGGTAATAAATAGACCTTAAATAAATTCCATCCGAATCAAATACTTTAATTAAAAAATCACCGGACCAAGCCGTATATATCTCTCCCATCTGTGAGACAGCCATCAATGTACTTTTGAGAAAAGAAGCTGTAAGTCTGCCTGGATCCCCATCAGTAACAGTAATTAAATACTCAACTCCGGTTTTCAGCATAATTTCATCAGTGCTTAATTCTCCACTCTCGTTCAGATAGTAATGCCGGTATTGGGTAGGCGGTCCATTAAGCTGTTCAACAAGAGGTAATTCTTCATACTGAACAAGCACTCTGTTATCATCCAGTGCATACAACCGGGTGAGGCGTGAAACAACCCCTTGTTTATGGTTAACGTTACCTGAAATCATTGGAATAGTACTGGATAGAGTTAGTGATTCTAACGAGAAAGCACTGATTCTTTTGAGTGTTTCATCAAAAATGTAAAGTCGATTTGCATTAGCCGTTATAGCACTTATATCCTGGAATTCACTTGGACCTCGCCCTTCCCTGCCAATTCTTGTTATGAAATTTCCATCCGAATCGAATACCAAAATGGATAATTGTTGATTATCAGCTATAAACACTCTTCCCTGATCATCAACAACAATTCCCAGTATATTACCAATTAACACATCGTCTGAGTCTGTAAATACTTGTTCTCTTATAAATTCTATTTCACTTTCAGGCTTAATATCAATAGAATAGACAGTAAGGTTTTCAAGTTTTTTTATCGGATCTGGTAAGTCATTTGACACCTCATTGGTACAACTGATTGAAAAAAGAAATAAAGTATAAATTGCAATTTTCTTCATGAACTCAGATTCGACTTTGACTAATAACGGTGCAGTGGTTAAGCGGCGGATCACAAAATATAAACAAAGTTGTTAAACGTTTTCCGCCGCTTGAACCACTTGTTATACTTCGCTGACCGGATATTTCAGAAGGTCCAAACCAGGTAAAAACGTATAGTGCTTTTGATTTTTACTAATCAATTTCACTTCTATTGTCATTGCAGCTGCGGCAATCAGCATATCATTAATTTCTACCCCATGGCTTGATCTGAACTTCTTCATCAACTCGTATGCTTTTTCCGAAACTGCCTTCGTTACCAATTCGATATTTATACCCGATAGTAATTCTTCAACTTTCTTGAGATCTTTTTTACTCCGGCAACCCGCGTACAACTCCATAGCTGTAATTACACTAACACTAATAATGTAATTTTCTTCAAGCGTTGCCATTGTTTGAACAGCATCGGGCCTGTCTAAACCAAAATCGATGAGAATATCTGTATCTACAATTACAGGTTGGGCCATAATTGTTGTTATTCAGCCCAACGGCTTTTTCGAAGTTCCCGAACCCATTTTGTACTGTCTTGCATATCTTCCCGGTCTTTCCACATTCCCCTGAACGAACTTTCAAGAATTGATTTCTTTATAGATGAGCTGGAATCAACTGGTTGTTGAATATACTTTTGGGAGAGATAATCGACAAAATCTGCCGCTTCTTGCTGCGCTTCAGTTGGAAGCTTCTTGATTCGTTTTATGAGTTCTTTTTCAGACATATCTAAATGTAGTTAAACTCTGTCACATGTAAAAACGACTGAACCTTCCTCTGAGTATAACGGTCTGGCATTTAAGCGGTTTTGCCATTCATGGCAGTTAATTTGATGAAA
>RECI01000135.1 GCA_007694095.1 Balneolaceae bacterium
AGTACGACCTAACGGCGTATTCTTTACTGAACGAGTTAAAAGATGTTGATTTGTAGTGTATTTACCGCTGGGATACTAAATGAATTGCGATAGACCGAATGACCGAATTTTTCTCCTATTCGTAAATAGGTCATTCAATGCATCGCAAATCAAATGATGAACAACAAGTTGGTATTTACGGTGCCATAAAGCCAACCACGAAAATCAGATAAATAAACTAAAAACGTCAACCATATTTAGGCATCAACAACCCAAAACTCAAAACGCCACATCTCAGAAACCATTTTTCTTCAGGTTTAAAACCAAATCCTTCCAGAATTTTTCCAATACAGGCTTTCTCTCTTTATTGAGCTGGAATTCAATTTGTTCGAGATGGCTGATTGAAAGTGTTTTTAGATGTTTTCCCCACTTTGCACTGTCCACTGTCACAAAAGAATCGTTTATTCCCTCGTTCTGAAAGATGAGCTGGTTTTGAAGCCGATAGATTGGGTTCAGTGGTACTTTAGTGCCTTTTCCAACTGCTGCGCTGTATGAGTAGTAGGCAACCTGTTCGGCATCAGGAGTGCCTGGATTGAATTCGGTAGTTACGTACTCCCTGGTGAGCTGCTCAACTGCCGCTACAGAATCACTTTTATGGCCGGGATAGATACTTTCACCGAACCAATCGATCAGTTCGCCCAGTTTTTCTTTCAGTGCTTCAGGTGTGTTAAGTACTATTTCAGCCAGGCTTGTTCCCCGATGAGGCGAGGCAATAGTTGTTAGTGAGACAACCGAACCGGCCATATTTAATTTAGAAATCGCATAACGCATATCAAGGCCGCCCATACTATGGGCAACAACGTTAATTTTTTCATAACCATGAAGGGATATTAGTTTGCTGATGATCTCAGCCCACTGTTCCGCCCGGATTTCGATGGTTGCATAGGGGACTATATTTGGTGCAAAGGCATGGATACCGTATCCTCTCAATCTCATGCAGGAATTATGCAAAGGCGATGGTGTAACGAGCATCGAAAATCCGCCATAACCGTGACACATCAAAACGGGGTAATTCAAGGCAATGATTTCAGGCTGGGGGAATTCAGTCAGCTCAAGTTTTTTTAAATATTTTTTGGGCTCAATCCATTTCATGTGTCACCTATTGATGAAGTATGTTATGCAGCAATGGGTCAGTATTTATAAAAACGGAACGATGTACTTTATTATTTACAACAACGTGAATACGCAGATTGCGGTCTGGAAACTCTACATGTCCGATGGTTTTTGCCTGGTATGGCAACAGTTCGTTGTGAAGCTGGTAATGGAAAGATGTTTTTGAAAAATCGCGCGGGACCCTGACGGAGTAAATATTCCTGGAAAAAATTGAATCCACTTTAACAGTCTGCATTCGAACCTGGGATTGTGCCAATTGGAATTCATCAAATGTAAGCTTTATCAGTGAATCAATCTGCGCAGGCGAAGAGAGTGGTGTGTGTTGTGGTGGTTCAACTATCCACAATAAAACAACAGCTGCTATGCAGGAAAAAAAGAGCAGGACTACAATTACAGCTCTTTTGCGTACGTATAAATTTTTTCCTGATGGTTCTAATTTTAATTTCACGAATTGTTTGGTTGAATCTTTGCGGCCTTGTACTTTCTATTTGATAAATAGACATAATGTATGGATGAAATATCCGAAACATTCACGTAACCCCGAAAATAGAAATATTACTTTTATTAATTCATCAATATCCGGATGGCTTACCGTTTCAAAATCATAGAAAGTAAAAAAGAAATTGACCTGTTTCACAGTTTTCCCTTTCAAATTTATGAGAATTATCCTAAATGGATTCCTCCTTTCCGATTTGAAATTGAAAAAATATTTGATCCGGAAAAGAATTCTTTTTTCAAAAAAGGAGAGTGTGAACGCTATCTGGTGTTTGATGGCGACAGAATTGCTGCCCGTTTTGCGGTGATGAATCATTCCGAAAAAGACGCAGTTTTTGAACCTGAATTAGGTGGCTTTGGATTCCTTGAAATGATAGACGATCAAGATGTAGCAGAAAGCATCATAGAATTTGCGAAAGACTGGCATGCCAAACGGGGATATAAAGCTTTTCGCGGTCCGGTAAATTTTGGTGAAAACGACAGTTTTTGGGGCTTACTGGTTGAAAACTTTGATGAGCCCCCTATTTACGGAATGTTTTATCATCCACCTTATTACAAAACATTACTTGAAAATACCGGCGCTGTTAAATTTGATGACCATTGGAGTTACAAACGTAAATTTGCCACTCCATTGCCGGAAAGATTGGTAAATATAACAAACCGTATAGAGAATCGTCCGGGTGTGTTGCTTCGGTCAATTGACCTGAATAACCTTGAACAGGACGCAGAGGCTATCAGGGCAATCTACAACAGGGCTTGGAGTGAACAGGATATTGTAGATCGGGAACATGAGTTTACAGAACTAACCCGTGAAACCGTTAACACCATGGTAAAACAACTGAAACAGATTATGATTCCCGAAAGTGTACTAATTGCTTTTGTGAATGGTGAGCCGGCTTCATTTATCGTGAGCATCCCCGACCTTAACGAAATTTCAGCCCAGACCCAAGGGTTGCTAAAATGGTGGCATCTGCCAAAAATTCTCAGGATAAAAAAGAAAGCAACCCGTTTGCGAATAATCGTTTTCGGTACTCTACCAAAGTACAGGAAATTGGGAATGGAGGCCCTTGTTTTTGTGCGTGGAATACAGATGACGCACAGAGCGGCCCCACAGCTTGATTATCTTGAAGGTGTATGGGTTAGCGAAAAAAACTGGCTGATGCAGCGCAGCCTCGAAGCGCTGGGTTGTTACCATCACAAAACACACCGCACGTACAGGTGGGATTTTTAAAATAATGCCAATCAAAAAAAACTTATGATCATTTCAGACTTTACCAATTCTAAAATGTTGGTTTCAGGGTTTTGCCGGTTTCCAGAAGAGGAATACTGACATTGCAGTAAAAATTCCGTTCCGTATTGTCATTTTCCAGCCAAGTTCACTGCCAAGAATCTGGCCGATAAATGAAGAGCTATCAAGATCACCAAAGCATCCGCAATCCATTTCAAGCCCCGATCCCATACCCCAAACAGCGAAAATAAAAAAGCTGAAATAGATGAGAGCGTTTGCGGGGATAGATATCATATCGAAAAGGTATGAGATAAGAAGTGCGCCAACTCCAATTTCAATATAAGGCAGATAGGTAATTACAAGATCCTTTGCCCATACCGGCAACCAGGTAATGTATGCTACTGACTCAAACAGGGTGGTGTTATCTATTAACTTTAAAATGCCTGCAAAAATCAGCATCCCTCCGAGAATGAAGCGGAATAGGAATTGTAAATATGATATCATTTTGTGTTTTTCCATATCCATGAAAAATACGAAAGAGGTTCAAAAATAGTATGAATAAACTCATTGTTAATATCGAAATTGTTGTAAAAAAGAAGTTTTGTTTTGCAACACACCTGCAGCACTTGCCATCAAACATAGCGATGGTTCTTTTTATTCAATGTTATTTACAACGCTTTTCCATATCTTAGGCCTTACCATAATTTTTTGAACTGTTAACCATAAAATGATCGACAAACCCCACGATTATTGCGGTATTTTCGGTGTTTACAACCATTCCGAAGCCGCTCTTCTCACCTACTATGGATTACATGCGCTTCAACACCGGGGTCAGGAATCAGCCGGAATCGTAACCACGTTTTATGATGAACGGAAAAACAGAAACATCATGCCGATGCATAAAGGTTTTGGGCTGGTTCTTTCTGTTTTTGATGATCCCCGAATTATCAAAAAAGAGCTGCGAGGCAGTTCAGCTATAGGTCATAATCGTTATTCAACTTCCGGCGCTGCAAAAAACCCTGCAAATATTCAGCCTTTCAGAGTGCATTACAGAAACGGTAACCTTGCCATTGGCCATAACGGAAATCTCTCCAATGCAAGGATTCTAAGGGAGCGTTTTCGTGATGAAGGTGTGTTGTTCCAAAGTACGTCAGATACCGAACTCATCCTGCACCTGATATCACACAGCCGAGAAAAAAACCAGGTTGACCAGGTGATGGACGCACTTAGCCAGATTGAAGGTGCATATTGTCTTGTTATTTTGACGGATGATAAATTGATTGCTGTTCGGGACCCGAATGGGTTCCGTCCTCTTGCTTTGGGATTGATTGACGGGGCATATACCGTTGCAAGCGAAACGTGTGCGTTCGATATCATCGGGGCAGAATTTATCCGGGATGTGGAACCCGGTGAAGTACTGATTATTGACCGTGAAGCCGCTGTGAACCATGAGCCCAAAAACTTTTTCCTGCACGCTAAACCTGGAACGGAAACCAGTCAATGTATTTTTGAGTATGTTTATTTTTCCAGGCCTGATAGCAGAATTTTTGGTGAAATGGTAGATAAAATCCGCAGAAATCTTGGGAAACAACTCGCCAAAGAACATCCAGTGAGCCAGGTTATTTCACACAAATATGCCGATAAAAAACCGATTGTAATTTCGGTGCCTGATTCAAGCAATACCGCTGCTATAGGGTATGCACATGAAAATCAAAAACTTGGATACGACTGTAAGTATGATATTGGCCTGATCCGAAATCATTACGTAGGGCGTACGTTTATTTCTCCGGGTCAGAAATCACGTGAACAAAAAGTGAGGACAAAATTCAACACGGTAAAAGGGGTTTTGGAAGGGCGATCGGTGATTATTGTAGACGATTCTATTGTAAGGGGAACCACATCGAGGCATCTTGTAGAGATGATACGTGAAGCAAATCCAAGGGAAGTTCATTTTTTGGTGAGCTCACCACCTATTACGCACCCATGTTTTTATGGAATGGATTTTCCGAGTCCCGATGAACTCATTGCTAATAAATGCAACGGCGACATTGAAACGATAGCCCGGGAAATTGGTGTGGACAGCGTACGCTACCTGTCGCCCGAGGGCCTTGTAAGCGCTGTAAAAGAGGCAAATTCTTCAGAGCACTCCTACTGTACTGCATGTTTTACCGGAGATTACCCGGTTCCCGTTCACTTTGGAGTAGAGAAGGAAGAAAACGAAATCGCCTGATGGATTTTCAATCTGCACGGTTTATCACTTCTGCACCATCCTTAAACCAATGCCCGGAAGAGAGCCTTCCGGAATTCTGTTTTGCCGGCAGGTCTAATGTCGGAAAATCCTCTATTATTAACAGGATTACCAATAAAAAAAGATTAGCACGAACCAGTAACACACCCGGAAAAACCCAGCAGATGAATTACTACAGAATAGGTGATTCATGTTTTTTTGTTGATTTACCCGGCTTTGGGTTTGCAAAAGTACCGCAAAAAGAGCGGGATAGATGGGGAAAGGATATTCAGGAATATTTACTGAAGCGTAAAACCCTTAAATTGATATTTCACCTTGTAGATTCACGTCATAATCCCACAAAACTGGACGAAGATTTTTTTTACTGGATGGGTAGTAACGGGAAACCTTTTGCAGTGTTACTGACAAAATCCGACAAACTTTCAGCGAACAAACTGAATTCATCGAAAAGCATTACCAAAAATTTTCTGAGTGAAATGAATATCGAAGTTCCGGTACTCGCTTGTTCAGCTGTAACCGGCGCAGGTATAGATGAAGTACAGCAACTAATAAACGATTTTTTAAATATAGAATAATTAATTACTAATATAACTTATGTCATTTAAAGTACTTTTATTGGATAATGTTGATCCTATTTGTGCAGAAATTTTTCAAAGAAGGGGCATCGAAGCAGACCAGCCCGAAAAATTAACCCTCGAAGAGCTCAAAAAAATTATTGGAAATTACGAAGCCGTTGTGGTACGAAGCGCCACAACCGTTGATGCCGATTTATTGCAAAATTCGAACGGACTCAAAATTATTGGACGGGCCGGTGTTGGTGTTGATAATATTGATATCTCTGCTGCTACCACCAAAGGTGTGCTGGTGATGAATACACCTGATGGCAATACAATTTCTACTGCTGAGCATACCTGTGGAATGATAATTGCTTTGGCACGGAATATCCCCCAGTCTGTTGAAAGGGTGAAAAGTGGAGGATGGGACCGTAAAAAATTTATGGGCACCGAAGTTCATGGCAAAACCCTTGGAATTGTAGGGCTTGGGAAAATCGGATCAGAGGTGGCCCTGCGTATGAAAGAGTTTGGAATGGATATCTATGCCTACGATCCCTTTACAACACAGGAACATGCAGGCAGACTTGGGGTTAATCTTGTGGATCTCGAGGAGTTGCTTGGGTTGTCTGACTTTCTGACGGTTCATACACCGCTTACGGAAAAAACACGGGATCTGGTTTCGCTTAAGAATGCATCGAAACTGAAGAAGGGAATTCGATTGGTTAACTGCGCACGGGGTGGAATTTTCAATGAGCATGACCTGGTGCCACTTATTGAGCAGGGGATTGTTGCAGGGGCAGCACTTGACGTGTACTCAGAAGAACCCCCAACGCCCGACCTGTACGAAGCGCTTAAACACCCGGCCATTATATGTACCCCGCACCTGGGGGCATCAACCGAAGAGGCCCAGGAAAAAGTTGCCGTTCAGATAGCCAACCAGATTGCGGATGCGCTTGAAAATAAGAGCTACAAGGGAAGCCTGAACAGCAAGTCGATATCACTGCTTACCAACGAAGAGGTACAGCCATACGTGGCACTTGCTGAAAAACTGGGTCGTGTATCCGGGCAGATTATGCCAAAAAACGCGAATAATTTTTCATTTGAATATACCGGCCTTTGTACAAAATATTCCGAAGTACTTACCGATGCGATACTCAAGGGGATGCTGTCGCAATATGTGGATGAGTCTGTAAATCTCATAAATGCAAGGCATTATGCTACAGAACGAGGCTTCAGACTAAGTGAAACCAATAAGAGTGATGACAAGAATTATAACGATCTCATTACCATTCGGCTTGGTGACAGCTCCGATTACAAGCAAATTTCTGCAGCTGTTTTTGGCCCGGGAGACTACCGAATTGTGGAAATCGATGGTTTCGGAATTGAACTGAGGCTCGAAGGCGATATTCTCATGTACCAAAACATCGACAGGCCCGGTATGCTTGCAGCCGTGGCCGGAAAGCTGGCCAGCCAAAATATTAACATTGGTGCGCTGAGCCTGGGACGTACAGCGAAAGGATCGAATGCCATTACGGCGGTAATCGTGGATAAGAAGCTTAAAAATGACGAACTACAGAGTATCCACGATCTCGAAGGTGTTCATAATGTGAAATACATATCGCTGAGTTAATCATACATATTCTGTCATTATCCTGTAATGCCTGACTTCGATCAGGCACCTCCAAACGGTGATTTAACCCCAGAGTGTAAACATGACTGGAGATCCCGCACATCCACTGCGGGATGACTTGGCGCGTAGCCGGTCCTGTGATAGCGCAAACGACGTCTCGTTTGTGCTATCTGTATCAGGTGATGGCAGCAAAAAAAAAAACCATTAGATACAAGATCGGCAACTTCCACATGTACTTCACCTTATCCCGATAACTGAAATCTTTGTGCCATGGAGTGCCACATCAGTCCGATTCCAATCAATATCAAGCCGAGAATCCAGAAACGTGGTTCAATCCAAAATGCAAGGAAGAGACACCCAAATAATCCAAAAACTGGAATAAAGCGCGGGTAGAGACGCAAATCGTCCGGGAGCATCAAAGCCGAGAGATTGGTGATGGCGTAGTAGATGAGAACAGTAAAAGCGCTAAAAGACCAGGTAAAAACCACATCACCGCTCATCACAAGGATAGCAATGATCAGGGACGTGACGAGTACCGATGCCACAGGGCTTTTGCTCTTCGGATTGATGCGGGCAAGGATTTTGGGTACATCACGTCTCCTGGCCATTCCCAGTAGTACCCTCGACAGGCCAAGGATCAGGTTCAGGAGTACACCGAGCATTGCCGTAATAGCTGCGATTGTAATTACAGTTCCGATATATGGCAACGACATAGCCTGAGCCACTATCATGAGAGGCGCGGCTTCTCCCTCTACCGTTTTACCGAAAGCCTCGGCTCCCATTACGTTCAATGCTGTGAGTGATACAAGAAGGTAGAGAAGTACAATTACAGCCATGGAGAGAATAATAGCTTTTGGTATCGTTTTTTTCGGTTCAGCCACCTCTTCCCCAAGTGTTGCGATGCGTCCGTAACCGGTGTATGCCACAAACATCAATGCAGAACCATATAATATTGATGAAGCTGAAGTATCCGACAAAGCCAGTGTGAAAGGTTCAACCGGAGCGCCATACAGAAAAAACCCGGCAAATACGAGAGCGCTCAGTCCAATCAAGGTTACCGTTACAATCACCTTGTTTGCAAGATTACTGCGGCTGATACCGCCCGATACGAGGATTGTCATGACCAATAGTATGGCAAGCCCGGCAGTAACCAGCCAAAATCTCCCGGGATGGAAATCGAGTGCATAGAACAAATACCCTGCACAGCCCAAAACGGCTGTAGCGGCAGAGGCCGATTTTGCGGTCATGAACATCCAGCCGGCAGTGAATCCAAACCAGGAGTTTAAAAAACGGTAGCCATACTCATAGGTGCCACCGCTAACCGGATGTGCCGCTGCGAGCTGTGCACTGCTCAGGCCGTTAAACGTTGCTAGTAGAGCAGCAATTATGATGGCAATAATCACACCGGTTCCTGAAACTTGGGTTGCTATGGCAATACTGACAAAGATACCGGTTCCCACAATTGACCCAAGCCCCATCAGAATTGCCCCCGGTGTTCTGATACTGCGCTGAAGTTCGTTTTTCATCCGGCCGTTAATTATTTTTTTGAATATTTTCTTTGATACAGCTTCAGATCGGCCGACCAATATCCCCCGCCTTTAATTAGAAGGAAAACTGAACCAATAAGCATTGCAAGATCATTTCTGGATTCATGCATCATACTCAAAAAGCCATAGACTTCAAGATTACGAAGGGAGAATCCCCTGAAACCGTAACCGAGCAGGATGGGCAATTTGGTAGTGATAATTGCTGTAATCATTATCACAATCAGAGGGATAACAGCAAATCGGGTTAACAAACCGGCGAGTATAAGCAAGCCACATACAATTTCAAAACCACCCACCAATATGCCAGAGAACTCCGGGAACGGGATTCCAATGCGTTCAAAACGTCCGGCCCCGCGTAAAGCCGGGTAGAGAAACTTTTGGATGCCTTCAAAAAGAAAAACCGAACCGACAAGAAACCGGATAAGAATGGTAGTTTTATCGTGGTCTGTTTTTAACATGTTATGTTTAAAGATTAACTTGATTTTTTGTTCATTGAATAATTCTCAAAGATAGCAGGTATTTCGTAATCATGATGTTAATATTCTTTTATTATCTTGGCCGGAGTGTCGCGTTATATTACATTCGTAAAATGATTATGGGAAAATGCCGCTTTAAGTTTGAAACCTGGATAAAAATCATTTATATATGATTAGCAGACTTAAAAACTGAGATTTTAAATATGATGGATATTGATCAAAAATGGTATGTAAAATACACCTACATTCTCGCAGCCCTGATACTTACGGTGTATGCCATGATTATGGCAAAAACCATTTTACTGCCACTTTTGTTTGCACTCTTTTTTTCAATTCTGCTATCACCTTTTTGTGGCTGGCTGGAGCGTTATAAAGTACCAAGGATTCTTTCATCATTGGCGGCCATTTTAGTTGGATTGATGTTTTTGATAGGTATCGGGTTTTTCTTCTATAATCAAATGGCGGCTTTTGTAAGAGATGCCGACATGTTTGTTGAACGTCTTGAAGAGCTCATTGAATCACTTGACGTTTTTCTTACAACCTGGTTTGCATTTGAGGGTGAAATCAATCTTGACCGGATTGTATCGGAGATCATCGATTTAATAAGGGAAAACACAGCAACCCTCACGAGAAGAATTACAGGTGCGGCATCGACAATAACGGCGGTATTGCTTGTTCCTATTTATATGTACCTGATCCTGCTATTTCGTGATTTAATCAAGACATTTATTTTAAAAGCTTTTGGAAAGGGTATCAGCAGTAATGAGGAGAAGGTCAAAAGCATTATAATTAAAGTAAAGACACTTGTGCAGCGATACATTGCCGGCCTTCTTATGGTAATCGCTATACTTGCCGTGTTAAACTCCATTATGCTAATTATAATTGGGGTAGATCATGCCATCTTTTTTGGTGTATTTGCCGCAATGCTCAATGTGATTCCATTTGTTGGCCCGATTATGGGTTCAATCCTTCCGATTTTATATTCACTCATTACAATGGATTCCCTCATCTACCCGGTTATCATATTACTTGGCTTTTACATCATACAGTTGTTTGAGAGTAATTTGTTCACACCTACAATTGTGGGCAGCCAGGTGAGTATGAATGCTCTTGCTACCCTTTTGCTGATTTTTATTGGGGCACAGATTTGGGGGTTGGCAGGGATGATTCTGTTTATTCCCATTGGCGCCATCCTAAAGGTGATCTGCGATGAAGTGGAATCCCTGAACCATTTTGGTTACCTGCTTGGGCGGGAGACCGGTGATAAGAGTGAAGAACGGAGCGCATTGGCAAAAAAGGTGAGACAATTGAGGACAAAAGCGGTAAAAATGAGGAAAAAGAAAAAAGATAATTCAAACTGAATTTTCTACCATTTTTGGTCATAATTTAAATTTAAAGACAATAATAATCTTCAGGATTTTTTTCGCAATAGCACTTGTGCTGTACCTAACTCATAACCAAATAAGGCAAAAATGACATTAGTAATTCGTGCTCTAATCTCTGGTGTACTACTGATGGCTTCTGCTATTACCGTTGCAGTATCCCAGCCATTGGTTCTGCACAACGTAAATGTTCTCACGATGGAATCAGATCAAATCCATTATAATTATTCGGTTTTGATCAATGAGGGAAATATTGAATGGGTTGGCCCTGCTGCTGATTTCACCATTCCGGAAGGTGCTATCGTTGTTGAAGGCAGTTATTACGTAATGCCCGGGCTTGCAGAAATGCACGCGCATATTCCATCGCCTAATCAGGGTCAGGATGTGATGGAGAATACACTTGCACTTTATCTCTCGCAGGGTATCACAACAATCAGGGGTATGCTTGGCAATCCTGCCCACCTTGAGCTCAGAGAGCGTGCTGCGAAGGGTGAACTTTTCAGTCCAAGGATATTTACCTCAGGGCCGTCGTTGAGCGGAAACAGTTTGGACGGGCCCGAGTCAGCACGCCACATGGTTCGTGAGCAAAAAGAAGCCGGGTACGACCTGCTGAAATTTCATCCCGGCATCACACTCGAAAATTTCTATGCGGCAACTGAGACGGCCAACGAAGTGGGAATTGAATTTTCCGGCCACATTTCCTACGAAGTAGGGCTTGAAAGAAGTCTTGCGGCCGGTAAAGGGAGCATTGACCATCTCGACCGTTACATGGAATACCTTGCTGGAGAAGCAGCCAGTCGCCCGGATCCTCCCATCATCTATTTTGGATACGATCTCACTCCGCATGTTGATGATTCAAAAATTGAGGAAGCTGCCCGTATTACAGCTGAGGCCGGTGTCTGGAATGTGCCTACCAATACTCTTCTTGAAAATGTTTTTAACCCCGATATTCCGGTAGAAAAAATGCAAAACTGGCCGGGGATGGAATTTATTCCATCAGGCACTCTTGCCAACTGGTCAGAATTTGTAAACCGAACAAGGCAATCCGATGTCTATGACGCTGACCAGGCAAGACGGTTTTTGGAGGTCAGAAAACAGTTGACCCTCGCCTTGCATGAACAGGGTGCAGGCCTTCTTTTAGGTGCGGATGCGCCACAGATTTTTAATCCCCCGGGATATTCTGCCCACAGGGAACTGCGACTTCTTGTTGATGCAGGCCTCACTCCGTTCGAAGCGATCAAGACCGGTACTGTAAATGTTGGGAAATATCTCGGTGAGGAAGACGAAACCGGGAAAATTGCACCCGGCTTCCGGGCCGACCTTATTCTGCTGAGTGTGAATCCGTTGGAGAATATTCCTTTCGGACAGCAAATTGAAGGTGTAATATATCAGGGAAAATATGCAGGCCATGATGATTTGAATCAGGTACTCGATTATCTTCGACAGAGTGTAGAATAGATGTGGCTATCGTTATTTCAGGCTTTCAATTTTTGTACAGGTGATGTGATGACAATTAATAGGATGAATGGCAGGTTGCGCCTCATAGTCTGTGCGGCCATGTTATTTTTTATTGGTTATGCTCAGGTATATGCGCAACCACAGCTTACAACCAAAGAAAATCTTGAATTTATTACTGCAGAATGGAAGGGTGAGCGGGATGAATTCGGCAGGCCATTTGTGGCGGATGATATACTCGAACGATTGAGATTTGTTGGGCTGGAAGAGGCGTGGGCCGTTTTAAGAAGCACCGGATATCATAACAAGTTTGAAGGTGACTGGCAAATCATCTGGCCGGAAAAGGTTATGGTTGGCCGTGCTTTAACAGCAGCTTTTTTGCCATCCAATCCTGAATTGGCTGAGAGGATGAATGAAGCCGGTCGTGAGCAGGGGCTGCAGGGTGCAGCAAACCAATGGCCTATTTACATGTTGCAAAAAGGTGATGTTTATGTTGCGGATGGATTTGGTAAAATCAAAGAGGGTACACTGATCGGGAATAATCTCGGACAGGCTATTTACGCAAATTCAGGAAACGGTCCCGTTTTTTATGGTTCTGCCCGGGATCTGAGTGGATTGCGGGAAATTGAGGGCTTCAATGCATGGGTTAAGGGATGGCACCCTTCATACATCATGAATATGATGCTCATCAGCATAAATGGCCCGATCCGTATTGGTGATGCAGTTGTACTTCCGGGCGATGTAGTTCTTGCCACTGAAGGCGGTGTACTGTTTATCCCGCCGCATCTTGCAGAAAATGTAATCGTAAGTTCCGAAGTGGAACGGTTGACAGATGCATTCAGGCAACAGAGGATTCTTGAAGGTGTATATTCTCTCAGTGAAACCTACGGTACGAGGTGGACGGATACAATAGAGAATGATTTTTACCGGTGGCTTGAGCAAAACCTGGAGCGATTGGCCACAGAATTTGGGGTGGCGGTTGAAACTGCAAACAAAGTGTTTACCAATAGATCCCGCAACTGGCGGGAATGGGTGGATTGAAAGAAAAGTGAAAAGGGAAAAGTGAAATTCTGTTGATACCTAAATATGGTTGACGTTTTTAGTTGTTAGGGGCCTTTTCACTTTTCACTTTTGCCTTTTCACTTATTTAACCAAAACCTACAAACCCTGAAATTATGAAAAAAAAACATCACAGTAATCCGGGCAGACGGGATTTTATTAAAACCGCAGGACTTGGCGGGCTGAGTCTTGGTGCGATGGCGATGGCACCGTTTGAGAATCAGATTGAGCAGCTCACATCAAAAATCAACAGAAATTCATCCCCCAATGATTTGAGGATTACCGATATGCGAATTGCGGAAATTGGCGGGGTGATTTTTCGGACGCCAATTGTTCGTATTGATACTAACCAGGGGATATCAGGTTATGGTGACGTGAGAGACGGCGGTGCAAAGGAATATGCCCTGATGCTAAAAAGCAGGATTTTGGGTGAAAACCCTTGCAATGTTGAGAAGATTTTTAAAATTATCAAACAGTTTGGACACCACGGAAGGCAAGGAGGCGGCGTTTCCGGTGTGGAAACAGCGTTGTGGGATTTGGCCGGAAAAGCTTACGGGGTACCCGTATATCAGCTTCTTGGCGGTAAATACCGTGATCGTGTGCGGGTTTACGCCGATACGGAAGTTGTAGCTGATCCGCATGAATATGCCCGCCTTATGAAAAGAACCCGCGTTGACCAGGGATACACCTCCCTGAAAATGGACCTGGGGATGGAACTCATTTCAAGAACAGGTGGCCGGGATGTGTTGGTAAATACACATGCACATGCTCCCCTTGGTGACCGAGTACTTCAAAGCCAGTATTCGTCACGGCGGGGTGAATACGGCCAGATCAAACATCCTTTTACGCGAATCCAGATCACAGAGAAAGGTCTTGATCTCTTTGAAGAGTACGTTCGTGTGATGCGTGAAACCGTGGGTTACGAGATTCAGCTTGGAATTGACCACACCGGACATTTTGATAAAAATGAAGCGATAAAGCTCTGTCGCCGGATGGAAAAATACAGTCTATCATATATGGAAGACCTGATTCCATGGTTTTATGTTGACGACTGGAGGGATATTACACAGGCCACTACAACCCCTACAATGACCGGAGAAGACATATTCGGACTGGAAGGTTTTAAAGATTTGGTTGACAAGAGGGCTGTAAATCTTATCCATCCAGATCTTGGTTCCACAGGTGGTATCCTCGAAACCAAACGGATTGTGGATTATGCAGCAGAAAATGGAATTGCGTCAAACCTGCATTATGCAGGCTCTCCGCTGGGTATGCTTGCATCAGTTCATGCAGCAGCGGCTTGTGAATACATCGGGGTATTAGAGCATCATTCGGTTGATGAACCTGATTTCGATAACCTGATCACCGGTATTGAAAAACCACTGGTTCAAAATGGATACATCAATGTACCGGAAAGGCCGGGACTTGGTGCAGAACCCGTGTACGAGATGCTTGAAAAATATCTTATAGAAGGTGAACAATTGTTTGCACCAACACCGGAATGGGACCGGATCCGCTCGTGGGACCGGCTTTGGAGTTAGGTGATAAACTTCCACCGAAGTAGGGGTATCCCGACACCTAAGATAAGAATGGATGAGTTCCGTGAGGCAATTTGTTATTTGCCGGGCTAAATAATTTAAAAAATTTATTGTACAGTGTATAAATAATCAAAAAAATGGTCAAAGATCATATGTTAAAACCTCTGGCATTATTAATTCTGTTTACTTGTTTGATATTCAGTATTTGTACGGGTTGTACTGCGGAAGAAAAGGTTGGCCCGGATATATCCAGGGAAACAATAGCCGCCGAAATACATGAAGAACTGGAAAAAAAACTCGTTGCCTGGTATCCTCGTGTGATAGATACAGAATTTGGCGGTTACCTGAGCAACTTTAGTTACGATTGGCAGCAGTCAGAAACACAGGATAAAATGATTGTTACCCAGGCACGTCATATTTGGACTCTTTCCAAACTCGCCGGGAGATACCCTGACAGGAATTATGCAGAATATGCTACCCACGGATTTAAATTCCTTCGGGATAAAATGTGGGATGTTGAGTATGGCGGTTTTTTTCAAACGGTTACCCGGCAGGGTGAACCTGTTACCGATCAGCAGGGTGAATTAGGGAAAACCTTGTATGGAAATGCATTTGCTCTTTACGGGCTGGCTGCTTACTACGCGTACTCAGGCGATTCCGAAGTTCTGGACCTTGCCAAAAAACTCTTCAACTGGCTGGATGTTCATTCTCATGATAAGGTTTACGGCGGATACTTCCAGCCTTTGACAAGAGATGGGACGCCGGAAACTGCCGGTTATTCCAAAGACTACAACAGTGGCATACATATCCTGGAAGCTTTGACTGAATTCTACGAAGCCTGGCCGGATGAAGTGGTTAGGGAACGTCTTGAGGAAATGTTTTATATCGTTCGTGATATTATGGTTGACGGGGAGGGATACCTGAAACTTTATTTCAGTGAAGATTGGGATCATCGTTCACACAGGGATTCAACCGAAGCGGTTATTAATGAGGGTATCTGGTACGATCACGTTACACCTGGCCATGATATAGAGACGGCTTTTTTACTTTTGGAGGCTGCACATGTTCTTGGCTGGGATAACGATGATTCAACACACGAAATAACCAAAAAGCTTACAGACCATACCCTTCGAACAGGATGGGACCGGGTAACCGGCGGGTTTTATAATATTGGTTACTACTTTTACGGGGCTGATGACCTCAAAATTTTGGATGATTCCAAAAACTGGTGGGCACAGGCTGAGGGGTTGAATACCTTGTTGATCATGGCTGATCTGTATCCGGATGATCCCATCGGGTATTTCGAAAAATTTGCCATGCAATGGGATTATATCCAAACGTACTTATCGGATCATGAACACGGCGGCTGGTATAACTACGGTTTAGACAAAACTCCCGATAGTGTTACTTCCATGAAAAGCCATATCTGGAAAGGAAATTACCATACGGTGAGGTCATTACTTGGATCATTGGAAAGGTTGGAAGCGGCAAGAATGTAGCCGGAAGTTATACCGAACTTCCGGCCTGTAATCAAAACAGTATGTAAACAGGTTAAATAAACCCAAATTAAGCAATAGACGAAAAAGACTTCCGAAGTCTCTCTTCATTTTATTA
>RECI01000216.1 GCA_007694095.1 Balneolaceae bacterium
ATACCATGTTTTCTGATGTGTGAGGTAAAATAAAAAACCCACAGTCCAACTGACCTGCGGGTTGGGATTGGGAACTTGTTGTATGAAGTTCAAAATAGAATCGAATCAAATTCAGGATCCTTAAGACCTTCAGAATACGGGGAAGATGCAATACCGCTATTGTATTCAACCAACGTAAACTCGTCTACGAGAATTGCGTCAAAACGCGCTTCCTCTGTTTTTTTTACGGCGTTTGCTTCTTCTTTTGTGATGATTCCTTTTGCAAGGGCTGGTTCAATCTGTTTAAGTACATGACCTTTCGGAATCTCACCGGTTTTGATGGCCTTGTATAACTTTTTGTAAACAGGATATGAATTTTCAACGAGCTCAAGGGCATATTCGTATTTGCCAAGAGCTTCATCGCGGGAAGCCGGAATATAAATGCCACGGGTGATTCTGTCGCGCTGATCACCCCTTATTTGCATTGCCTGGGCTATTCTGTGTCCGGTTGTATCTGTTGGTTTTTTCCCGATACGGTTTAATCGTGACCACATAGCAACCGGCCCTCTGAAAATCCAGCTCAATCCCGGTATAGTTATCTCGGAATAGATTTCATCAAACGCAGTCTGGATCCGGTGAAAAGCGTAATCCATTCCCCATATAAAAAAGTCTATGTCTTCTTTACGTCTGCCTTCGGCTTCGAATCTTCGCAGAGTTGCTGTTGCAAGGAACATCCAGCTCAAAATATCGGCATAACGACCTGCCAGCTTCTCTTTCATTTTGAGTGCACCGCCATAAGAGCCGAGTGCAATATCAGCCATAAAGGCAAATGACGCTGATGCCCAGGCAAGTTTGCGGTAATATTTTGCCGCTGGCCCTTTGACCGGAGACCGGGCTAACCGGCCCCGTGTTATACTAAGCAGCCCGGCACGTATTTTATTTTGAACAACATGGCCGATGTGCTTCCAAAAATGATCATCAAATTTCTTCACATCTTTTTCCATAAGCGCCTGTATTTCTTTCAGCGCGTAAGGATGGCTCCGAATTGCACCCTGTCCAAAAATAATAAGTGTCCTGGTAAGGATATTAGCCCCTTCCACTGTTATTGCAATTGGTGTTGCGATATAAGCATGGCCAAAAATATTCCTGGGCCCTAATGATATACCGGCTCCACCGGTAATGTCCATAGCATCATTGATGATTTCGCGGCCAAGTTCAGTAAAATTGTATTTTGCTATCGCAGTAACTACAGCCGGTTTTGCACCCTTATCCAGGGCCCCGCATATATATCCTCTTGCGGCATCCAGCAGGTACGTGTAACCTCCAATTCGCGCAAGAGGTTCTTCGATACCCTCAAATTTTCCTATGTTTAACCCAAACTGCTTTCTGATTGCCGCATAAGCACCGGCCGCCCTTGTTGCAGTACGGGCACCACCTATCGATTGGGCTGGCAGAGAGATTCCGCGGCCAACAGCAAGTGATTCCATCAGCATTCGCCACCCGTTACCGGCTCCCTCCTTACCGCCGATGATGGCATCAACAGGAACCACTACATCTTTACCGCGTGTAGGACAGTTGTAAAATGGCACACCGAGCGGATCATGGCGTTTCCCCAGTTCAACGCCTTTCGTTTTGGATGGAATCAACGCTGCAGTGATGCCCGGATTTTTCCCTTTACCGAGTAAATTTTCCGGGTCAGTCAATTTAAATGCAAGGCCTATCACCGTAGAAATTGCCGCAAGTGTGATATACCTTTTATCCCAGTTCAGACGCAGGTAAAGTTCTCCATCGTCTCCCCGGAAAACTTCACCATGGCTCAACATCGATCCTGCATCAGAGCCTGCATTAGGTTCCGTTAATGCAAAACACGGCATTTCATCTCCCCTGGCAAGCCGTGGAAGATAATAGTCTTTTTGTTCCTGCGTACCGTAATGTATTAAAAGTTCGGCCGGCCCGAGTGAGTTGGGGACCATCACGGTGGTAGCCAGCGGCCCGCAACGTGAAGCGAGTTTCGCAACAATCTGGCTGTGTGCATTTGCAGAAAAACCATACCCGCCAAATTTCTCGGGGATAATCAACCCAAAAAACCTTTTTTCTTTCATAAAAGCCCAGGCTTTTTTTGAGAAATCTTTCCTCTGGAATACCTCCCAGTCTGACACCATCGCACACAGCTCTTCTACAGGACCATCTAAAAATTCCTGCTCTTTTTCAGTGAGTTCCGGATAGGTTTCTTCACTAAGGCGTTTCAGATTTGGCTTTCCTGAAAAAAGTTCGCCTTCTACCCATACAGTTCCTGCGTCAATGGCAGTTTGTTCTGTTTCAGAAATTGCAGGCAGTATTTTGAGGGCATCAAGTAGTTTCATTAAAGGTTTGGAAAGAATGGTCCGGCGAATCGGCTTGACATTAAAAATCAGTGCAAGAATCACAAAAGTGATTATCAGCCAAGCAGGAGCATTAAAACCCACCAGTGCAGCCAGGCCCGCAATTGCCCACAACCAGAGCGGGGCTCCCCGATAGGCAAATATAAGGGAAAGAAAAATCACTGAACCCCATGCTGCCCAGCCGGGTACCTGTGAAAAAAAAGCGTATTGATGAATCATAGTTTCCATATCCGCCTCCATTTATGCTTGTGTTTTTTGCATCACAAATCCCCTGATGATATTCTCAAGGGCCTGTTCAATGAACTGTTGCTGCGGAATTCGTGTATCGAGCCGCTTATTTAAAATGACCGAAACCACACCGTGCAGCTGCGCCCAAAGCGTGTATGCGTTGATCAGTGCATCCTCCACATCAATCTGTTCCTGATCGTGTCCTTCCCTGATGATGTCTGCCAATAATTCATACCCACTCCGGATGTTCATGAATTTCTCTTTGGGATATTTCGGCATCTCCTCAGGCCGTACCATATATATGATTTCATATTCCTGTGGATGATTGAGTGCATATTCAATATAGGCACGAGCCATATCCTCGAGCTGCATAAGAAAACCCTTAGACGCATCAACGACCTCCATCAATGACGCCTTCAGGTTTTCTATGCTTTCTTCAATAAGCGCAAGGAGCAAATCATCTTTGTTCTTGAAGTACAAATAAATGCTTGTTGCCGACACATCAGCCCTCTCGGCGATTCGCCTCATCGACAGTTTACTAAAACCTTCTTTGATGAGAAGTTCCTTACTTACTTCGAGTATTTCTTCACGGAGTGACATATAATGAGAGGTTAACACTGTTAAGTTAACAATTGTAATTTATCAAAATTGTGATGAATGTCAATATTCAGATCAAATTTGACTGAATTCACTGTGATCAGATCTCTGATTCGTGTAAATGACGATTAATAATCAAATTAAAGTTAACACTGAAATAGTGTTGAAGTATTTCACATAAAAAATGTAATCTTACATTAATGATCCTCATGCATCTTGCTCAGATCGATAATCTGGCCGGAATCATAAAATAACAAACCGTATATAGGCTATTATCATCCAGCAGCTTTGACACGGTTCTTACTAAGCATCATGAATTAACCATACCAGGTTATGAAAAAAATTACGATTCTCTATTCGCTGCTCTTTTTGTTCTCTTGCAATCAGGCCAATGATTTGGTATCGCCGCCTGAACCGCTTTACCCGGTCCCGAACGAAGCACAGCTTCAATGGCATGAGATGGAACTCATTGCATTTATCCATTTTACAACCAATACTTTTACCGGGGTTGAATGGGGTTATGGTGATGAATCCCCGGAAATTTTCAACCCAACTGAGATGGATGTCGATCAGTGGATCACGGTACTTAAAGATGCCGGTTTTAAAGGAGTAATTATTACTGCCAAACATCATGACGGTTTTACGTTATGGCCAAGTAAATACACAGAACATTCTGTGAAAAACAGCCCCTACAATGATGGAAATGGTGATGTTTTAAGAGAGCTTTCAGATTCTGCCCGCCGGCATGGACTCAAATTTGGCGTTTATCTTTCGCCCTGGGACCGGAATCATCCGGATTATGCCCGTCCCGGGTATATAACCTATTATCGAAATCAGCTCCGGGAAATTTTTGAAAATTACGGGCCAATTTTTGAATTGTGGTTTGATGGCGCAAACGGGGGTGACGGGTATTACGGTGGGGCAAGGGAAACACGAATCATTGACCGTAAAACATACTATGACTGGCCGGAAACCATTAATATGGTTCGCGATCTTCAGCCCGATCCACATGTTCTTTTTTTCAGTGATGCCGGACCGGATATTCGCTGGGTTGGCAATGAACAGGGTTGGGTCAGTGAAACGAACTGGAATACCATCAATAACGATACCCTCTATGCTGGTCAGTCCGGAATTGAACAGCTTCTTTCTACCGGTGAAGAACACGGCACCAAATGGATACCCGCAGAAGTGGATGTTTCCATAAGGCCCGGCTGGTTTTACCATGCCGAACAGGATTCACTGGTGAAAAGCCCTGAAAGATTATTCGATATTTACCTGTCTTCCGTTGGCAGAGGCTCTACATTATTACTGAACGTGCCACCCGACCGGCGCGGATTAATACATGAAATTGATGCGGAAAATCTGCGGGAATGGAGAAGAATGATTGATGATTCATTCAGCCAGAACCTGGCGGGCGGCGCTGTTGTATCCGCAGACTCCTATCGTGGCAATTCCGGTCAATATCACCCGGAAAATGTTACTGACGGCAACAAGGATACGTATTGGACAACTGACGATAATATACTAACCGGTTCACTTGAGATTCATCTCGGTGAAAAAAAAGAGATCAACTATGTACAACTCAAAGAGTATATCAGGCTAGGGCAGCGTGTGAGAGAATTTTCGATTGATACATGGGAAAATGGTGAGTGGAAAGAGGTGGTGAAAGCAACCACAATAGGATATAAACGAATCTTACAGCTAAACGGAGTTATCACCGACAGAATTCGGATCAATATAAATGATTCTAAAGCCTCCCCGATTTTATCCTCCATTGAGCTGTATTAATTTAAACATCTATAACCTGAAGCTTATGTATCGAATGGTTTTTCCTTTTTGTAAATGCATTTTTTCATAGAAGGTTTGTATGCTGACCAGTTCGTTGTTTTTGGAATCACGATAAACATCCTGAACTATTTCAACTAACTCACAATTTTCATTGCGAATTACTTCACATGTATAATCGAATAAGGTTTTTGAATCGGTTTTGAGGTGAATCAAGCCTCCAGGTTTCATTACACGCCTGTAAATCTCCAGGAATTTTGGTGAAGTCAGGCGTTTTCTCTCTTTTTTGAGATATGGGTCCGGGAATACGATCCATATTTCATTAACTTCATTTTCGGTAAAAAAATTCTCAAGGTGATCGATGAAAGCTCTCAGGTAACGGACATTCCACAGATTTTTTTCCAACGCTTTTTTTGCCCCCAACCACATACGGGGGCCTTTGATGTCGACACCAATAAAATTTCTTTTTGGAAATTTTTGTGAAAGCGCAATACTATATTCTCCTTTCCCACAGGCCAGCTCTAACGTAATCGGGTTTTGATTTTTGAAAATTTCAGAATGCCATTTCCCTTTCAGGTTTTTTTCTTCCCTGAAATGTTCGTATTCAAATACATTCTTGAATTCACGAACGTCGGCGATACGTTGTTGTTTATTCTTTTTCCCCATATCAAAATCAGGGCATCAGCCGTTTTCGACTCCAGGTTTGATGCCTCTTTTCATAAAGAATACGGTCATGCAGACGACCGGGCCTGCCCGCCCAAAACTCTATCTGATGGACTTCAATGTCATAACCTCCCCAAAATGGCGGTTTTGGAATATCCCGCCCGTTGTAACTATCCCTGATCTCCGAAAAAAGCTTCTCCAGCTCTTCACGGTTTTTTATTGGGCTGCTCTGCCTGGATGCCCATGCACCGATCTGGCTGTCCCGGGGCCTGCTTTTAAAATAATTCTCACTTTCCTGTTCTGAAATTTTTTTTGCCAAACCCCTCAACCGAACCTGCCGTTCTAGCTCACCCCACCAAAAAACACAAGCCACATTGGAATTATGTTGTATTTCTGCCCCCTTTTGACTCTCATAATTCGAAAAAAAACGGATAGATGATTCATTGATCCCTTTCATCAAAACTGTTCTTGCATTGGGGAGTGTATTGCTATCCGAAGTTGCGAGAGTCATTGCATTCGGTTCAAGTACTCCAGATGAAAGGGCTTCATCGAACCACCTTTTAAAAAGCAAAAAAGGATCCCCGGGCAGCAGGTTGTCCGGCAAGCCAGTATCTGTATAATTTCTTCTGAGAGATGCGATCTCCGGTGTTATCTCAGCCAAAATATATCGGTTCGTTGCCTTTTTTCCATTTGATATTGCAGCCGATACTTGGAATCTGTTTTTCCGGTGCAGGCTCTCCGGCCAGCATGCTTTCCGTTGCTTTTCGCAGGTCACGTCCGCTCGCTTTGATCTCATTTTTCGGACGGGAATCGTCAAACTGGCCCCTGTAGTAAAGTTTTAATTCCTCATCGAACAGATAAATATCCGGTGTACATGCGGCTTTATATGCTTTGGCTACTTCCTGCGTTTCATCAAAAAGGTAAGGAAATGGATATCCGTATAGCTCGGCATCTTCCTTCATTTTTTCAGGGCTGTCATCCGGGTAATTTTCTATGTCGTTTGAACTGATTGCGACAATTGCCAAGCCTCTTGGCATATACTCAGATGCATATTTCACCAGTTCCTGTTTTATCATTTTTACATAAGGACAATGATTACAAATAAACATTACAAGCAGTCCCTTTTTGTCTTTATAATCTTCCAGCGTTACTGTTTTACCAGTCAGAACATCCTGTAAAGAAAAATACGGAGCTTCAATTCCCAGTTCGAGCATCGTTGATTCTACTGCTGCCATGGTTTCTATTTTTGATATTTATCTTGTTAATTCTTCTCACTAAACAAAAGATAATGAAATTTCTATCTGACTACACAGATAAGAATTTAGGTTTACGTTTTTAGATAATAGTATTCAGTTGTTAAGGTGGCGAGGCAAGTATTTAATGTCGATAAACTCATAACTAACCAAATAAGTTCAGTTGGTTCATTACCGGTCTTTTAAAATGCTCAATACTCAGGGATGCTGAATGTTGATTCAACCCGAGTCTTTTGGCGTGAATATGAACGAGCTGTTTCATTTGTACCCCAAAAGGGCCTTCAACCCTGAATCGTTCACCGAATTCCCAACGGTTTAGTTTTCCATTTTTAAGGCTGCGTATCCTGTTCAGAACTTTATCTTTCCGGTTTGGGTGATGGTCTTCAAGCCATTTGATAAATATTTCTTTTACAGCCAGCGGCAGCCTGAGATTTACGATAGAAACCGATTTCGCGCCTGCTGCTGCCACGGCTTCCATTATCGGAACAATTTCATTGTCCGTCAGGCCTGGAATAACAGGTGCAATATTTACATTTACAGGAATACCCGATTCAGATAATTCCCGAACCGCCTCAATTCTCCTGCGCGGCCTGGAGGTTCTGGGTTCCATTGTTGCAGTGACCGATTCATCAAGTGAAGTTACCGAAAGAGCGACTTTCACAGCATTTATTTTTGCGAGTTTACTCAGCAGATCGATATCACGCGTTACAAGGTGGTTTTTGGTAATGATTACCAAAGGATGACAGCTATCGGAAAGTACCTTAATACACCCTCTTGTGATTTTGAGCTTTTTTTCAATGGGTTGATATGGATCGGTGATGCCGCTCATCACCAGGGTTTGAGGTTTCCACGACGGACGGGACAACTCTTTTTCTAGAAGTTTTGGCGCGTCATACTTCACAACTATCTTTGATTCAAAATCCAGCCCGGCACTCATTCCAAGAAATTCATGGGACGGCCTGGCATAGCAGTAAACGCATCCGTGTTCACACCCGCGATATGGATTTACGCTCACATTGAATGGTATATCAGGGCTGTTGTTTCTTGAAATGATTTGACTGGTATGATCCGGGATCAGTTCAGTTTTGGGGCAGGCCATTTTACCCGTTACTTCATCCGGATCATACTCAAGGTGGGTTGAGTTAAACCGGTTTTCAGGATTATGAGCGGTTCCTCGCCCGCGAATAGGTACTGGCATACATTACATATATTTTGTACATATAATGTATGCCGGTAACAAATCTTTGTCAAGTTATTTTAGTGTTGTTTTTTTGGCATCAAACTCTCCTTTCACGGTAACCGTACCAAGAACCTCACAATTACCTGATTCATCGAAATCGTAGTCACTGGCTTTAAATTCGAACTTTCCGCTAACACGGTTATCTGAAGAATTTTCAATGGTAAGTGTGCCTCCTTCACCTTGGTTATCCGAGCAAAAACCAGTAAATATTGGGGCATATTCAGTTGCATTGCTACCGGTTCCGTGAGTATAAAATGCGGTAAAGCCGCTGGAATCCAGAAAATCTGAACCAATAGAATAGTTTCCGGGGACCGGACGTGAAATCGGAGAATTACCTACCCTTACAAAGGAAAGTTCAAATGTAGATGGACCGACATCAAATATATCGATTGTCCATGTATGTACTCCGAATGCAGAAAAACTGTAAAACTCAGCAATTCCCGATTTTTGGCCGTTTACGGCGCCGTTTATCGTGAATGAAGCACTGCCCCGACCAGAGGGGCCTTCATCAGGGCCTGCAGAACTATCCGAACAGGATAAAAATGCTAATAGTAATACGATTATTGTATACAGGTGTAGGTGGTGGTATGATTTCATTGTGTTTATTTCTTAAAAATTTTGTTAACGGCCGATCAAAAAATCAAAAATTTTATTTCCCTTCTTTCTAATCTGTTGCCGAATGGTTAATCGTTAATCGTCAACTCTTTTCAGAGCTGATGATATAAACGCGAAAAAAATTCGAGATTCAGATCATTCCAGATCAATTTATTTTTAATATTTCAAAAAAGTCTTTAAGTAAAAGAATATCTATAACATGAACTTGATTGAACTTTTTTAAAAATGTCTACATGAAGGGATTCACACAACGTGCTGAAGTATCATATGCTTGATGAAATGTAGATATATCATTTCATCCAAAAGTTCCTATTATTCACGATTAGTTTTTTTCGTTTTGTGAGTTAATCCTCTGATTTTACATTAAATTGCAGCATGATGGTTAAGTACTTCCGAGTCTCAACGGTTTATCAAAGCGGTGAATGCTTTAAGGCTGATGATAGGTTATGGAAAAAATACCAGCGATCTGTTCCGGAATTAATAGAGTATTCCTATAAAAATTATGGCCTGATTGAGTACCGCAGAGTGAGGAGTTTGGACTGGCCGACTAGAAAATTCAAATTATATTAAATAAGATAAATGGTTATTGCCATTTTGCAACATGACAATAAAAGGTGAAATGAAAATAATCGACTGTGATGTGCATGTAAGATGGAAAAGTATTGATGAGTTAAAACCTTACTTTAAAGAGCCTTGGCTAAGCCGTTTAAAAAGTGGTTATGTCACATATGGCCACAATAACTATTCAAATCCTCACAGCATATACAGATTAGATGCAAGGCCTCCTGATAATTCAGCTCCGGGTTCTGATCCAAAACACACAGCCACCGATCTTCTGGATAAATATGATATTGATTTTGCTGTATTGATGGGCGAATCAAGCCATTTGGGAATTTCAAACTTAACAAATATTGACTGGGCAACCGTTGTAGCTTCAGCATATAATGATTGGTTTATAAATCACTGGTTTGCAGCAGATAAACGTTTTTTGGGATCCATTATAGTTGCAACACAAGACCCGTATCAGGCAGCAATGGAAATTGAGAGGGTAGGCTCACACCCTCAGTTTGTTCAGGTTAGTATGGGAACCGGAGCTACATTTCCTTACGGGAACCGGTTTTATCATCCTATTTACGAAGCTGCTGAAAAAGCAAGTCTACCAATCGCAATTCATGCTTTTACTGATGGTGTAGGCACAGCACCATCTCCCACTGCTGCAGGTTATCCAAGTTATTACATAGAATACCACACACTTGGGATGCACAGTATTCAAACGCACATGGTAAGCATGATTTGTGAAGGTGTCTTCGAAAAATTTCCCAAACTTAAACTTGTTCTTGTTGAAGGCGGAATTTGCTGGCTGCCTTCTCTACTTTGGCGACTTGACAAAAATTGGAAAGGACTGCGTGATGAAGTTCCCTGGGTTAAACGAAAACCCAGCGAGTATGCTGCCGAACATGTTCGACTTTCGACACAACCATTGGAGGAACCAGCGAATCGCAACCATCTGAAACAAGTGGTTGATATGTTACCATCAGACAAAATGCTTCTTTTTTCGAGTGATTATCCGCATTGGGATTTTGATGATCCGTTCCAGGTATTCAATGGGTTTTCTGATGAATTTAAATCAAAGGTTTTTTTTGAAAATGCGGCTGAATTGTACAATCTATGAGTAAGGAATATGTACCACTAATCCAAACAGGGCAATTAAATCCCGGTGAAAAGAAAATTGTGTTCGTAAAGGGTAAAGAGCTGGGAGTCTTTAATGTAAGAGGGGAATTTTTTGTAGTTCAAAATATTTGTCCCCATATGGGAGCACCGTTGTGCAAAGGTACTATTTGTGATAAAATTCAGGCAGAAAAACCGGGCTTATATATAGTTGAACAATCACCGATTTTACGATGTCCATGGCACAGCTGGGAATTTGATCTGAGAACCGGAAAGTCTCTGGTTGACGATAAATTGAAAGCCAGGGTTTATGAGGTTATATTAAAAGACGGATACATCTATTGTAGAATTTAGCTTCAATATCATCGTAAGTTCCATCTTTCATTTTCACGAATTACTTTACAGGGATTTCCATAGGCAACAACCCCATCGGGAATATTTTTAGTAACAACACTACCCGTGCCAATAAGGCAATTCTTCCCGATAGTAATATTATTTCCCACACATGTTCCTGTTCCAATTTCCGTCCCATCGCCCACTTCAATATGACCTGATAAAACCACCCCGGGATTTAGATTTACAAAATTTCCTAACTTAACATGGTGGCCAATCGAACTGCCCCTTTTTATTGTAACGCCAAACCCGATTTCGCAAAAAGATGAAACTGCCGACATGGGTTGAAGCATGAAACCATGAGAATAAGAGGAACTTTTTGCAAAATAGGAATTTTGATAAATCAGGTTCAGATAACGTTCTTCAGTTATGCAATGATGTTTCTCAAAATAGTGAAACAAAATAAATTTGATATGTGAATGCAAAACACCAAAATGGATATTTGGTATATCGTTATGATTGAATTTATAATCACCTGATAATGAAACCTTAAACCTATAATCTGAAGAATTCCATGGAAAATCAGTTTTTCCTACCTCAATATTTTTCACCACATCAAAATTTTTGCACTGATATATCTCATTTGCCAAATCAGCAATGACTGGAATTGAACTGCCGCAAAATCCTAGAAGTATAATTTTATTCATTCCTTTATGGTTTATATCAGTTAAATTTATTTTTATAGACGGGCACGGGGCTTTGCAGAACTCCTGATATATAAGATTATCGTAAAAATATCAATCACTTTTCCCCATTAATTGAAGTACTCCCCATTTATTTTATCATGGGTTAAGGATTATTAGATAGAGTTACTGCTGTTGATGCCTAAATATGATTGACGTTTTTAGTTAACATGTAACATTTTGGCCGAAGTTAACTTCGACCAAATGTTGACGCGATAATCAGAGTGGCCACCCTGATTAAGCTCTTTAACAAATTGATCCGGTGACAATCTGGATGGAAGCTCCCGGTGGGGTTTACTGTGGTTGTACAACCACACCGCTTTGGCAACTCCCCGGCACAGTACCGGTTAGATATCGGTTGTGTAATAAGCCAGGTAGTTGTTCTTTCTTGATCGTACCGTTGACCCGCTCGCAGTTGGCATTCTGCCAGATATACTGAGCCATGCTATGGGATAACCCCCATCGGGTAAGGTAACTTTTATACTCATCGCTGGTAGATTGGTTTTGAATCCGAATCACCCTAAGATATCTTGCCAAACACTTCCCGTTCTGCCTGAGTAGCTAAACTTTGTTGTTGAGTTTCCTGCTCCCCACCGGCAACTGTAAAACTAAAATTGCCAATAACTTGTGATCCGGAAAAACTGCCTTCTACATCCCCGCTGATGGTAAAAGTAACCTCGCCGTAATCTTCATCGCCAAATTCATTTACCGGTTTTGAATCAGAACATGACCAAACAAAAGCAGCGGTAAAAAGCGCAATGAGCAGAATATTTTTCGATGAGTTAAGCATTATAAAACCAATATCTTTCATTTGTTTTATTTGTCTACAATCACTGATGAGTAATAAACAATTGAGATTATTTTTATAAGCTCCATTTACTCATCCAGAACTGCACTGAATGTACCGCTAACGGTCACCGGATCAACGGGTGTTCCATCGGATAGAGCACCAAGTGATGCCGTAAATTCAAAACTTCCGGTTATGAGATTGCTTGAAACCGATTCGAGAACAAGTATCCCGTTGCCACCTGCCAAATCTGAGGTATAATGATGGTCTCCAAAAAATCTACCCCCAAGCCCTCGGTTCACGTAATCTGCCCGGAAATCATCGCTATCCAAGTTACCGATGGAATATGTACCGGCTGACGGTATACTCACTCCTCTATCAAAGTCAACTTTCGTTATGTCCACATCAAAATCGTCATCATCATGGCCACCCAAAAGAATATTAAAAGCGTGATTTGGATTGGTAAAAAATGCAGCACCGGTATGCTCATCAGTAATCGAACCGGTTACATCAACAACGGCTTTTCCAACGCCCATATCTTCATTATCCAGATCGGGACTGTTTGAACTATCCGAACAACCCATTCCTGCTGTCATCACGAGGATGAATACGATAAAAAAACGAATAACCTTTTTAATGATTTTCATTGCTGGTCACAACTTTCGTCGCATCCATACGGATGGCTTTTAAAATCTTTATCAGCGGTTTTTCCCGCAGGCCATTCGGCGAGCAAAGAAATTCCTTTGCCATCAACAAATGAGCGGCCGGTACCACTCGGTATAATCCCCCTTATCCCGCTGTTATCAATCATGAATGTACTGTTATAAGGTTCGGATATTCCATCATCTGTCAGAATACCCGAAAACATGCGAATGCTTTTTACTACACCCTCATCTCTTTCATTCTCCACATATGCAAAAATTGTAAAGCGGTTTTCCTGGCCGATTATGAAAGCTCTTTCCGAAATTACAGGTTCGTTGTCAGTCTGGGTTGCACGTGTTTCAAAACGGACGGTATAGTTTTCCAGATCCTGGTTGCTAAAACGGAAAGTACGGTCGGCCCAGGGAGTTCCCGGTTCATTCCTTTCCTGGTCGCTGGCAACGGTTGACCTGTGAAGCAGTTGTGGCGCCTTTTCGACTGTGAGTCCTCCTACTGCGATTTCTTCTTCATAAAATGCAAAAAAATCAGGTGGGTTTGCACCACGGTGGATAGGCATGCCGAGTTCATTTTCTATGGAATTGATCATATCATCACTTAGCAAATCCCTGATTTCGTTTAAAATTCCATCTCTGAATCCGTCTATTTCTTCAGAGTCGTTGCTGTCAGTACCACATGAGGTCACTAAAAATGTAAGAATGATCAATGCAGCTCTGACGGCATAGGATCTGAATGTGTCCGGTTTCTGTTCCATACTTCTGTTTTTTTGGTTAATTATATGTTTACACTTTCACACACGAAATATGTTATAAAAGTGGCTCACAGAACTGGGATCTTTCTTTACATCGTCTTATGAAATAATGTGTTAATACCATATTTTTTTACTGCTTTTTTATAAAGTAGATGCAGTGATTCAATATGATCTCGTTGAAGCAGGGAATCTGACGTTCTGTTTTTTTTACTGATCGATGCAAACTGAAATTTTTATTGCAGCTAAGTTGACATATGAATGAGGAAAATTGGAAAATCGCACTTGAAGTCTATGACACCATTGGAGATAACAATCTGGAAGATTTCACCGCTAAACTTGAAAACCTTTCACTTACAAGGGAAATAAAAGACCTTTTGATTGATTTAAAACGATCAGAAAATGAGGCATCGGATTACTTTGATCATTTAAGTGACAGGATATCCAATTATGTTGAACCTCCCGTTCCAAAAAATCTGGGGGTTTGGTCTATTCTAAACCTGATCGACACCGGCGGAATGAGTTCGGTTTATCTTGCTGAGCGGGATGACGGGCAGTATAAAATGAAGGCGGCTGCTAAATTCATCCATTTTTCGGGTTACAATCCCGCTGTTATAAAGCGCTTTAAACAGGAAATGCAATTTCTTGCACTTCTCGATCACCCGAACATCACAAGGATAATCGATTCCGGTGTTACAGAGCATGGCATCCCTTGGTTCATTATGGAATATGTTGATGGTATGCCTGTTACAAGTTACTGTAATTCCAACAATTTAAACCTGGAAGAACGAATCCGTCTTTTTTTACAAATCTGTGATGCGGTCCAACATGCCCATAAAAACCTTGTGATTCACAGGGATCTGAAACCATCCAACATTTTTGTGACTCATGATGGTGTTATAAAATTGCTGGATTTTGGCATTGCAAAAGCTGTTTCACCGGAATTTGAAGCGGCTCCCCCGCTCATGCTGACCCGCGAAAATCAGGCGCTGATGACCCCGGAATATGCTTCACCCGAACAGCTGGAGGGCAATTCGGTCAATACCGCATCTGATGTCTATTCCCTTGGGGTAATCCTTCATGAATTACTGACGGGTCGCAGGCCTTATCTGTTTGATGAATTTAGCCAGGTAAAAATGCTCCATTATATGAAGGATAATCCGCTTCAAAGGCCTTCCCTGCTATTTAAACTATCTGAAGAAAAACCTGCTGGTATCATGCAGGCACGCCTGAGCAGAGAACTGGATGACATTGTGATGACCGCTCTGCGAATTGAACCCGAACGCCGTTATGACTCAGCCGAACAGTTTGGACGAGATCTGAAGAACTATTTGAAAAATGAGCCGGTAATGGCACGTTTAGACTCCAGGAAGTACCGTGTCCAGAAATTTTTACAGCGAAATAAAACTGCTGCCCTTCTTTCATCGCTCATACTTCTGACACTATCCGTTTCCTTATCTGTTATTCTTTGGCAATCTCAGCAAACCCGTATTGAAGCCGAGCAGAGACTGGCTGAATCCGAACGGGCAGTCGCCATGAAAGAGTTCATGGTTGAGATGATAACGGCAGCAAATCCGCATGTTCGGCCCGGTGAAACCCCAACCGCGCTGGATTTATTAAATCAAGGTGCCGATATGGTACAGGAAAAACTAGCCGATCAGCCATCACTTGCCGCTGAAATGCATGCCGTAATTGGAAAGAGTTTTTTTGGCTTAGGCCAGATGCAGTATGCTGCCGAACATCTCGAGCACGCCATGAAACTCATCGATGAAGGTGTTGAACTGGATGCGATCACAATTGCTGAAATACATTACTCTTATGCCTTTACAAGAAATGTTTTCGGAGACTTTGAGGGAGGTTTGCATCTTGCGGAATCAACTGTTAACGACCTTGATCAGATTGAAAATTCGTCTGACCTGCGCAGCAGCCTCTATCTGGTTATACACGACTCAAAAAGCCTCCTTGGCGACTTCGATGGCGCACATGAAAGTGCCAAACAAGCAGTTGCACTGGCTTGTTCGGAGACAGATCTCACTACAAACTGTATTGATGCACTTCTGTACCTTAAGGATGCACAATATCACATCGGCCTGTATGAAGAGAGCTTTTCAACCGCGGAACGTGCCTGGCATCTGACACAAACCCTGCATCAAGGCACTGAACATCCACAGATTATGAACGCCGCAAGAATCTATGCAAATGCTCTATATCAGAGTGCCAGAGCATTGGAATCGATTCCCATAATTGAAGAAACCCTTGAGCTGGCTGAAAATATTTATGGTGAAATCAGCTTTAATCATGCCGTGATTCTCGACGACCTTGGCAGGGCATATACCTTTACAGGGCAGCCACATAAAGCTCTTCCTGTATTTCAGCGCATGTGGGATATCGGTACTCAGGCTGAACCCCGGCATTCTATAACCCCGGTTTGGCTGATTCGCAAACTTCAAACATCCATGGATCTGAAAATGGATGATTTTGCAGAGAATGCCTATTTATCTTATCTGGATTTTATTCCTGAAGCAGTACCGCAGCGAACACAGGCATTCATTGACCTGCAGCGATTCAGAATACTGGCACAGCGCAAGCCTGGCAGTGTTGAAGCACAGCATCAAATTGAAGGGATGCTGGCTGAAGCCCGTGAAATGGGCTTTCCGATTCTACACCAGGTATCCTTGTTATTCGCAGCAAACCAGGCAATTGAACGAAAAGATCCTGATACGGCCGGACTTTTGCTTGATGAATATCAAACCGTATCTGATGGACTATCACAGGGAGATATTCAACCGGTGGTTGAACAGCTTTTACATGCAAGGAGATTTTTGCTTATGAAAGAGACAGACAACGCCCGGCAGGCGGCAGCAACAGCTATGGAGATCCTGCATTCAATAGGACATGGCAATTACAGCCCATTACTGGCAGAGGCAAGGGCAGTAAAGGCAGAATCTTATTGCAAGCAGGGTGATCTATCCGCAGGGCGTTCACTTCTGCAGGACTCACTCCTTTACTGGACAGAGGTTGCGCAGGCAGCTCAAGGAAGTATTGAAATGAAACGCATCGCGAAAAGCTGCGAAGAATAAGAATTCCGGTATTGCGGCTTAGTTTACGTGTTTCTTGACGGTTTCCGCAATAGCATGGAAATTTTCCTGTAAATGCTCCAATTCAATTATCAGAGGCGGCGCAATCCGGATAAGTGAATTGGAATGAAGAGTCCATCCAAGTATTATCCCCATGCTGAAACAATCTTTCACAACCTTTGCGGTAAGATCTGAATCCCTGAGCTGCAATCCCAGCATCGCACCGCGCCCGCGCAACTCTGTAATACCACGTCCTTTTAACATTTTTCGGGCGGTACTTTCGATGGCTGCTGCCTTTGCGGCAAAATCTTCAGAAAGCAGAACACTCAGATTGGCATGTGCAGCAGCACAACTGACCGGGTGCCCGCCAAATGTTGTTACGTGATTCAGGGGCGGATCATACTTGAAAACTTCAAATATCTTGCTTGAAGAGACAAAAGCCCCAATCGGCATTCCCCCACCCATCGCTTTGGCAAGGCATAAAATATCGGGTATAACATCGTAGTATTGAAATGCAAAGAGGCTGCCGGTCCTGAAAAAACCGGTTTGGATTTCATCAAAAATCAAAAGTGCCCCGGCCTGATCGCAATGTTTCCGGACAGCTTTGAGCCACTCTTTTTCGGCTGGTATAATCCCCCCTTCTCCCTGGATCGGTTCCATTATCACGGCAGCAGTGGAGTCATCAATTTCTTTTAATGCGGCCGGATCGTTAAAATCTATGAAGTGCACATCCGGCAGTAAAGGCTGGTAGGGATCACGGTAAATATTACGGCCTGTAACACTCAGCGAGCCGTGTGTATCACCGTGGTAGCTGTTGTGGAATGCCACCAGTTTATGCCGGCCGGTAAACTTTTTTGCAAGTTTCAATGCCCCCTCGATAGCTTCGGTGCCGCTGTTCACAAAATAAACCCGGTCGAGTTGTTCGGGAAGCTGGTCGCAGAGCAGCTTGGCGAAACGGCTTTGGGGTGCCTGGATAAATTCTCCGTATACCATCACGTGAAGGTGCCTGTCAACCTGGTTTCTGATTGCATTGGTAACAGCAGGGTGCCTGTGGCCAAGACTGCTTACTGCAATACCGGAAATCAGATCAACATAGCGTTTGCCATCCGTCGTAAAGAGGAAGCAACCTTCTGCACGATCAATCTCAAGGCCCATCGGATTGTCGCTGGTTTGTGCGATGTGCCTGTAAAAAGATTGAAGATCACTGGCCATAAGAAGATGTTTTTGGTATTACCACTATTTTAGTGGATTCGGCTGATATTGGTTTCTCTGGGGTGGAGGTTTAGAGTTTTTAGTTTTGTTGAATTGTTGAACTGTTGAATTTTGGAACTGTTGAATTGTGGGATGGGGATAACTTGATAAATTAAAAAATTGCCAACTGCCACCGGTCAACTCTGAAATGAGCCCCGACAGCCTTTTCGGGGCACTCTTTCAGGTTTCCCTGATCTTTTCACTTTTGCCTTTTCACTTTTCTTATCCTATCCCGCAAATTCCCACTGGTCGAGCAGGCTTAGGAATTCCTTCTGAATAGATGCCGTATGATCATCAGCATACCATTTATGAAGAGTTTCAGCGGCTTCCCTTGAAGAAACGTCATCCCTGTTTCGGAGATCTTTATGCAGCTGCTGAGCCTCTTCCGGACGCGGCCCCCATGCCCCGAGAACATCAAGTGTCCGCGAATCAAGACAAATGACTTTGGGAACCGACCTGCTTCGCCCATCGGTTAAAAACTGGTCCATCAATTCAAGGTGCTCATTCCGCAATATATAGCGTGTCTGGATTTTTGACGATTCATCGGCCATTTTCTGGATTACCGGTACCGCCTGTCCGGCATCACCGCACCAGGCCTCGGTGAGTACAAGCCAGGTTAAATGTCTATCCAGATTTTGCAGACGATTTTTCAGATCACCGGATAATTCCAATCGTTTATCAAGGCGTTTCATTCTGTGTACACTCATTTTGGTATAGTGTAACATGGATTCCGAATGATTCTCGCCCGTTGTTTTACCCTCCTTTAATAAATTATCTATCAGGTTTCTGTATTCCTGGTAAGTGTAGGCATTCTCAATAATATTTCTTGTGATAAAGGAGACTTTTACTTCTGTCATTGTCAGTTCAGATTAAAAATAGTTGTTTAAAAAAGTACGGCCGATCCATTCATACCGGATGCTGTTTGCCAGCAACAGGAATATTACAAATGATAACGATGCAAAAAATTTTATATTCATCACTTTTTGATATTCTTTTTTTACACCATGCAAACCGGACACATATCTGTGAATGATAAAAAAAGAACATAAACCTGTGATGAAAAGTGCCGCAGCCGGCAACTCATAAAATGCAGCAACACATATACTGAGTATCAGGAGTCCGATTAAAAAGCTAACTAAAAAAAACCTTTTTACCCCCTTCAATCCATATTTCAGGAAAAAGGTATTGTCACCCCGTTTTTGATCTTCCCCGGCCTGATAAGCCTGTGAAACAGGATACAGGCTGAGCAGTACCAGTGATGCACCGACAGCTCCAATAATAATTATTGCTGATAAAGTACCACCCGCTGCCCAGAATCCCAATAAAACGGAATTAGTACCGGTGCTTACACCGATTGCCACAAGACTTAGGACCGGACGGCCTTTCCAACGGGCATGTGGTGTGGAATAGAGCCAGAATAACAGCAGGCTTAATCCATAAATTAAAAAAAAGGACAATCCCGCTGAGAATGCCCATATCCACCCTGCAAACATCATCAGCAACGAGGCCGGGTGCATCCATTTTGACATTTTTGGCGGATTTTTGAGTCCGCCGATGGGCCCTTCATCTTTGTCCCAATATGAGTTGAAGGCCGTTGCCCCGCCATAAAGCAGCACATGTACATTCAAAAATTGCATCCAGAACTGGACGGCATTCATCTGGTCGGCCAGTAATCCGCCCAGGAGGTAACCACCGGAGAGAATGAAGAACTGGTAATGCAGGCGAAGGTGCAGGATAAAATTTTTGATTTCCTGGATCATAAAGATTCAGCCGGGATAATGCGTGAATAATCTGTCATTCCAAAAATAAGAATGATATTTTATGACGGATGTTAAACATTTACGAAGAAATATCAATACAGGAATCCGAACTCGGTGAAAGTGAGTGGATCGCGCTGAAGAATCGGCATGAAGAGGTACTCTCCCTGATTCTTGACCCATACCTCGAAAAACGCTCACGGCAGGTGAAAGATCCTGTTTTGGATTTTCTATTTGAATATTACCCGTTTCGTCCTTCACACCTGAAACGATGGTCGCCGGGATTGGGGGTGAAACTTATCACGAATGGCAGTGCATCACTTCCGGAATTTTCCGAACTGGTTGTGGAAAATGGTGTGGCATTTATCAACCCCGTCTTATTCCCTGCAAAAAGATTAAAATCTGTGCAGTGGACACTTGAATTACTGAAAGATAGTTTCCAAAAAAAACCGCTCTTCGGTTGTTTTGGGATGCATGAATGGGCAATGGTTTACCGTGCTGATGAAGTACGTCATGGACAGGTACCCATGCGGCTGCCGGAAGAAGAGATTATCGAATTCGTTGAATCACGCCCACTTGTTTGCACACATTTTGACGCGTTTCGATTTTTCACAGAAAAAGCCCGGCCCTTGAACAAACACCAGCTCAACCGGGATATTTTCCGGAAAATGGAACAGCCCGGTTGTATCCACACAAATATGGATCTGTACAAATGGTCATACAAGCTTTATCCGTGGATTTCTGGTGAACTAATCCGCGAAACATTTCTCAATGCCGTTGAAGCCCGGAAGGTGGATATGCAGGCCAGTCCCTATGATGCAGCTGAATTCGGTCTGTACCCTATCAAAATCGAAACCGAAGAGGGGCGTACGATATACCTGGAAAAACAGATGGAGATTTATAAAAGATCCATGCCGCTTAGAAAAAAGCTGATTGATGCTTACGAACAGGTTATTCAATGGGTAACCTTTGCCGGTAAGTGAGAGAGGGAGAGCGTAAACCTGACAGCGTGCGAAGCTCCTGGCAGCGTTGAAGCGGTTTCGGATGAGTGTTGTTGAGAGTGTGAGGGGATTGTTTTTTTATGAGAATTTCCTCAGAATCAGGCTCATCTGTTCCACTCAGAAAAACCTGATTACTCCATACGAGAGGGTCAAATTATTGATAGCAATAGATGTATAAGCAATGTAATTTTTGGCTTTTCTTGATCTGTGAATCTATTTCGATAGGCGGGGGGGGAGGTCTGAATCTTGAATCTGTCACATTTTACCGACGCTGTCAGGAGCTGGCGCACGCTGACAGGTCTAATTTGTGAGTCTGTCGCATTTTTCCGACGCTGTCAGGAGCTGCGCACGCTGACAGGTCTTTAATGGTTTTTTAAATTGGAAATGAAATTTTTCCGAAATTTATTTTTTTTTCTTTTCCATCTCCCTCCGAAAAAGGGAATCCTTTTCCGGCCAACATTTCGTTCGCCAGTACGGCAAACAATACGGCCTCTTTCGCATCCGGGTCAATGCCCAGTTCAGAAAAGTTTTTCACAGGGTACTCCGGTAAAAATTTTGTGATCCGTTCTATCAACAATGGATTATGTGCTCCGCCGCCACTTACGTAAATAACAGGTTTTTTATTTTCAGCATGGGATGAAATGCTTCCGGCAATCGTCTGCGAAGAAAGTTCCGTCACCGTTCGGATGAGATCTTCGGGTTTCATGGCATCCAACTCAACCGCTGCTTCTGTGCACTTATTCCTGAGCCATTCCATACTGAAATATTCAGGACCTGTGGTCTTGGATTCTTTGGATGTAAACCAATCGTCAGCAAGTAATGACCGCAGCAATTTTTCATGAACAGAACCGGTTGATGCAATCTTTGCATCTTCATCAAATGGCACACTGAAAAATTCCTGGCAAAGTTTGTCGATTAGTGTATTGCCGGGCCCCGTGTCGGTGGTATAAGATCGTTGGCCGGGGCCATTTTTTGGTGGTACCAGGGTAAAGTTTCCGATCCCGCCAATATTTAATAGAACCCGCGTCTCGGTTTCGTGGGCAAACAGTAATTGATCCACAAGCCCTGCCATTGGAGCTCCTTCTCCGCCGGCAGCCGTATGTTTCTGGCGAAAATCACTGATGGTAAGTATGCCGGTTTTAACCGCAATATGATCGCCATCAGCCATCTGTAATGTACTGTTGAGCTTCGGGAGCTGGTGCTTTTGGTCACGGGCAGGGAGGTGGTAAATGGTTTGCCCGTGGCTCGCGATGCAATCAATTTCTTGCGTGGCCATATCCCACTCATCCAGAGCTTCCAGAATCATTGCCGCATGGAGGCCGGCCAGCCAGGTATGCTGGCGGCAGATTTCAGCCAACTCCACGTGATCTGCTGATGAAATCTTTTTTAGCTGATTTCGCGTCTCCATATCGTAGGATTTGGTGACAAATCTATTCAGCACAACCTGTGTTCTGATGCCTGAACCAGTTATACCGCATAATGCAATATCAAGCCCGTCAAGAGATGTGCCCGACATTAACCCAATCACCGTCCTTGTTTCTTTTTCTGCAATCTCTGCTAACTTTTTGATTGATGGATTCATATTTTAGTTGAATTGAATGAAATCAAACCTGCAGTTTCTGTTTTCAAATAACAACTTCCAAACTGGAAACCGCATTCTCCGAATTTAACCCTAAACAGGAAAATGTTTGTCATTTGGTGCTTGGAATTTGGTTTTTTTTGCCAATTTTGGCCATAAAATAAATTGTTAGAGTGTAATATCTGAATCATGGAAGAAAGTAACGAATTCGAATTTGAAGAGTGGAAAAAGGACGTGGAATACCTTGTAAACATTTTAAAAGAGAGTTTCGAATCCACCGAAGCACGGTACACAATCGACGATCTGAACGACCTCCTTTACATTGAATTGGAAGGGCTGGATGAATATTCCGAAGAAGAAATCGTCGAAATCGCAGAACCAATTCTGGATGTGATAGAACTGGATTTTGAGGATATCATTTTAATCCCGCTTCAGGCGTAAACCTGACAGTCGCAGATGCCGACCCCTCTTCTGCCCACCCCTCGTCTGCCGGCTGCAGTTGCCGGCTGACGAATTCCGGTTCAGGTGCCGAATATCACACGGTTGCAAATTCCAAGCACCAAGCACCAAATTCCAAACTTACAAATTTCAAGCACCAAACTTTTAAACCAGTTGGCAGTTGGCAGTTGGCAGTTGGCAGTTGGCAAATTAAAAATTACACCCGAATCCTGAATCTCACATCCCGGATCCCGGATCTTTGCCCATCGAAGTTTTAACGTAGTTGGGCCATTATGTTTTGAATCATTAAATTGTAAATTTTCACATTTTGCTCTCCGGCGTATAAATTGTCACACATAAACATAAAAATAAGATGAAAGTTATCAACACAATACCAGTCAATTTCCTTTTTCTCATGTTCTTTTTGATACCTGCGATGGCAACTGCCCAGATACAAGTCGATTCCTATTTAAACCGGGTTGAATTTCATTTTCAACAGGCATCAAATAAACTTCTCATGCTTGCGGAAGAATTTCCCGAAGACGATTACAATTGGTCGCCCGATGGTGTAGCCATGACCGTAGCCGAAGTATTGACTCATATTATTCGGTACAATTACTCTATTCCGTCAGGATGGCTTGGTATAGATATTCCTGAAACTGTCGATTTATCCCGTATTGATCAACTCGGAAAAAAATCCGAAGTAATTGAAGAATTTCACAAATCAATATCTCATGTAAAGGGATTCTTAAATACCCTTACTGCTGAAACACTCACGAGTCCTGCTGCTATTTACGGAAGTGAATCAGAAAACTGGGCTGCATTATTTTTTATGATCACACACCTGAATGAGCACACCGGGCAGCTTATCAGTTATGCACGTATGAACGGAATTACCCCACCCTGGTCCAATTGATCCGGCAAGCATCTCAAATAGCTCTTGCTTTAATTATGCAGTATTAGTATACTGATACAGTAATATAATGAACCCGAATTAAGCGACAGACTTCCGAAGTCTTTTCGGGGTTGTGAAAGTAAACCCTTACACTTTAAAAAATCGAAGTTTTAATTAAATGAAGAAAGACTTCGGAAGTCTTTTTCGTCTATTGCTTAATGCGGGATAAAACAATAATCATGGTTTCAATAACTGATTTAACTTTTGCATTCAAAAAAAATCATCTCCTATTCAACGGATTAAACCTTGAATTGCAGGCCGGAAGCATTTATGGTCTTTTTGGGCTGAATGGGGCCGGGAAAACCACACTGCTCAATCATATTTCGGGTTTACTCTTTCCCAAATCCGGTACATGTGAAATTCTTGGAAAATCATCGCGAAAACGTGATCCTGAAACATTGAGTGAACTGTATGTATTGCCTGAACAATTCGACCTACCGCCAATTCCTGCTCATTCCTATGTGAATATACACGCACCTTTTTATCCCCGCTTTGATGAGGAGTATATGAAACATTCTCTCATGGAGCTTCTTGTTGAGGGGGACAAAAATCTGAATGAATTGTCGTACGGTCAGCGTAAAAAGTTCCTGATTGCATTTGCCCTTGCCACAAACGCACGGTTGCTGCTGATGGATGAACCCACCAATGGCCTTGATATCCCGTCAAAAAGTCAATTTCGAAAAATCATGGCTGCCAGCGACCATTCCAAACGGTGCGTAGTAATATCCACTCACCAGGTACGGGACCTTGAAGCAATGATTGACCACCTCACTGTACTTAATGACGGCAAAATCATTTTCCATCAGGGTATCGATAACATCGCTAAAAAACTAAGTTTTGAAAAAATTGCCGAAGATGATAACAGGTTTGTTCTCTACAGCGAAGAAATTTTTGGCGGGAAAGCTGCCATTATCCCCAAAAAAACCGATTCAAACGAAACACAAATAGACCTGGAATTACTTTTCAATGGTATTATCCAAAAAGGTGATGTGATTAACCAACAATTTGTAAGGGAGGCGGTATGAACAAACCAGGTCAATCCATATCCTTTTCGATGTTGCGTTTTCAGCTAATCATAAAACGTTTTTTTGTACTTAACCAAAAAAACTGGCTCATCGGATTTTTAGGTGCAACAGGCCTCTTGCTATCATTCTGGCTGCTGCCTGTAATATTTAGTGGTTCTGCATCCGCACAAATCCATTTTCAATCGATTGAAGGGATGGCACTGTTTTTTTACACTGCAGGCGGACTCGCCTTAACCAGCCGGATCTTTTTTGAACTGCACTCTTCCAATAATGCTTTCCAGTTACTCACGCTCCCTGCATCAACACTCGAAAAATTTTCTGCGGCATGGTTTGTTTCTTCCGTTGTTTATACTGCTGCAGCCATCACAGCAATTTATTTGCTTAGCATTATTATCGAAACAATATCGGCTATTCGGTTTGGTTTTTGGGGAAATTTCCAGCTATTTAATCCATTTGAAAACGACAATCTGCAGCGTTATGCAAGTTACTTTTTTTACCACAGCATATTTTTGCTGGGTGCAATCTATTTTAAAAAGAACAATTTTTTAAAAACTCTTTTGGTGATCATTACATTTTTTATTGGATTGTTTTTCACCATTGCCATCGGCGGGCTTGTACTCGCATTCATGATGGTTACCGATGATTTTTCTTTTGAGTACCAGCTCCTTGAAACGGCTGCCATCTGGCAATCTCTCCTGACATACCTGATCGGTATATTTCTGATTGCCCTGTTCTTGTTATTTGGCTTCCTGCAATTAAAAAATAAACAGGTGGCATAATGGATTTCAGTGAGAAACAACCCATTTACCTACAGATTATTGATTATTTCTGCAGTCAGATCCTGGAAAATAAATGGAAACCGGATTACCGCATTCCATCTGTGCGTGAGATTGCTGTAAAAATGGAAGTAAATCCCAACACTGCCATGCGTGCCTTTCATTACTTACAGGAGAAAGATATTCTGTATAATCAGCGCGGGATCGGATATTTTGTGAGCGGGAATGCCTATCAAAAAGTACTTGCATTAAAACGGGCGGAATTTATCCGTGAAAAACTTCCTGTTTTATTCAGGGATATGAGCCTGCTTGGTATTTCATTTGACGAACTCAGGTTTCTTTATGACAAGAACAACAGCCATTCTTCCGGATTATAAACCCGGAAGAATCAGCCCCAAATATCATCAAATAATTACTCCAAATACATAGCCTACCAGCAAGTAAAGAACCCCGGTAATCACCAAAACCATGGCAAGGTTAAAAACAAAGCCGGCTCTGGCCATTTGAGGAATGGTTACCAGCCCGCTTCCAAATACGATGGCATTGGGTGGAGTAGCGACCGGAAGCATAAATGCACAGCTCGCACCAATGGCAGCGGGAATCACAAGCAGTAATGGATCGTAGCCCATCGCAATAGCTACAGATGCAAGAATTGGCAGGAATGCCGCTGCTGTAGCTGTGTTACTGGTCACCTCGGTGAGGAAAATAATTACCAGTAGCGACAGCATCACAAGTAGAATAATAGGCAGGAAATCGAGTACCTGTAACGATTCGCCAATCCACTCAGCAAGGCCAGTGGATGTAATCGCGGCTGCAAGGCTCAGCCCCCCTCCAAAAAGTATAAGAACTTCCCATGGCAGTTGTTTTGCGTCTTCCCACGCAAGAACAAATTGCAATTTTTTGAAATTGACTGGCAACAAAAACATCAAAAGTGCACCAAAAATAGCAATTCCTGTATCTGAAATATTTGGGATATAAGGTTCGAGAAGTGGCCTTGTAATCCAGAGTGTTGCAGTCATTACAAATACAACAGCAACCATTTTTTCCGGGCGAGACATTTTTCCGGATTTCTCAAGTTGATCTTTAATGAGGCCGTAACCACCCGGAATAATTTTTAGTTTAATAGGAAAAACCATACGGGTCAGCATTACATACACCAATGGAAGTGATACCACTACAAGAGGCAGGCCAACCATCATCCATTGCCCAAAACCGATATCTACACCGTATGTTTCGAGCATATAACCGGCCATCAGCGCATTTGGGGGTGTACCGATCAGTGTGGCTATACCACCGATATTGCACGCGTAAGCTAATCCAAGCAGCATCACTATAGCAAAATTGGTCTGAAGGTCAGCGCCCTCCATGTCTTCGGCTGTTTCAACAAGGCCAATAATTGACAGAGCTATCGGCAGCATCATCATGGCAGTAGCGGTATTGCTTACCCACATGCTGAGAAATCCTGCCGAAATCATAAAACCAATAATAATTGATTTTGGTTTTGTTCCTACAAGCATCACAATGTTAAGGGCGAGTCGTTTATGCAGGTTTGTACGCTCCATCGCCAATGCGATAATAAACCCCCCCATAAAGAGATAAATTAACGGGTTTGCAAAAGGCTGCGTAGCTGATGCGATTGAACCTACATCCATAACAGGGAAAAGTACAATCGGTAAGAGTGCCGTTGCAGGTATGGGAATAGCTTCGGTAACCCACCAGATTGCCATTAAAATTCCAACCGCTGCCACGTTCCAGGCAGCCGGCTCCAACGCCTCAGGCGTGGGTATTGCAATCATGATGGCAAAAATTAACGGGCCTAAAAAAAGCCCAATTCTTGGGCGTGAGAAATAGCCTCGCAATGATTCGTCTGACATATATTTGTCCCCTCTCGGTTAAAATTATTACATACAGGTAAAATAAAAAAACTCCAATCAAAAACGCTTTTTTTTTAATAATAGACGCCGTTTTTTACAAAATTTTGGACAATTTTATCCTGAATTATATATTAATTTATGATGAATTTTAAGGCAGTTTTTTTAATAATTTTTTTGATTCATCCCAAATGATAAAAAGAGACTGCTCATTCTCCTTTTTTAACCCTCAAACTGAATACTCTTGCAGGATTTTTTACCAGCAGCTGTTCTATATCCTCATCCGATAAACCACTGTCAATAAGCTCTGATATGAGATAGTCAAAAATATCGGTATAGCCGCGAAAATCCCCGCCATTCGGCTCACCAACATCATACCAGCCGGCATCATGCGAAATCAATACTTTGTCTAAATGTCCGGCGTCACGTAATGAAATAATCCGGTCAACGTACCAACCAATGCTCCCTTCCTGCCCTTCACCACGGGCCGGATCGAACATAACGTTATCAAGTGAAATCCATGCACCTTTTCCCGCAAGCGTGATGTTTGCATCCAGTGAGCCGCTTTGTGCATGAGTCCAAACCCAGGCTGACGGATCCACTCCCATCTGCCCAAGTAATTCAACCTGACCTCTGGCAGGCTCATCACCGATGGTATGTGAAAATATCGTCATACCGGTTTCGAGATGAGTGATTGCTGCCGCTTCAACAATTTTTTGATGCAATGAAGAGAGTCCGGTGTGTTCGGCCACCGAAATTTTTAAAAATCCAGGACGCACTTCACTGCCATCGATTCCTTCTTTAAACTCGAGAATCCACCGTTCCGCGATTTCCGCAGATGTTTCATCGTACGCATAAGCAGGCATAAACCTGTTGTCAACAGCTCCATAAAATCCGGTATTTGTGAGAATATTGATCCCGGTTCGCCTGGAAAGCTCACTGAGTATATAAGGATCGCGACCAAGATATGCTGGTGTAAATTCTCCAATCGTATCTACCCCGCGTCCGGCAACTTCAATAAAAAATGGCAGAACCCGCTCCAGAACCTCTGTACGGTCCCAGCGGTGATAGCCGGTACTGTCAGCACCTATCCAGTCTACAAGTACATGCTCATGAATAAGAGTAACGCCCAAATCGGAAGAAAAGATTGCGCCATTTACAGTCATTATACGTTCTTCCTGTTCAACATTGTTACAAGACAAAAAGAATATCAAAACTAAAATGGAAGGCAGCAGTATTTTTTTCGATGGCATGGTCTGATAGATTAAAAACCTGGTTCTGTGTTATTTAACATGGGTATTGGTCACAGCCCAACTACGTTAAAACTTCGTTGGGTATAGTTGCGGGATCTTGGGTAAGGGATACAGGATGCTGGATGCTGGATACATAGAATGCGCACGGCCTGGATGTTTATCTGTTCATCTGTTTTTCTGTTCATCTGTTTTTCTGTTCATCTGTTTTTCTGTTCATCTGTTTCTCTGTTTTTCTCCCACGTATCTAAACTTACAAACTTCCAAAACCAGACGCTTGAAGGAGGCCCGAAAAAGCTCGGGCCACGCTTCAAGGTCTTCTGTTCTTCTCCTCCGCATCCCGTATCTTAAAAAAGAGATTATTACCTGGCAAACATAAAATCTTTCACTGTTTAATAATAGTACCAAATCCACCAACAAGAATCACCGTTTCTCTCATACCCCAAATATCTGTATAATTTTCGGGAGTCAAAGTAACTTCCTGCCGCCAGTCTCTTCCATTATACTTTACAATTGTGCCTTCAATGCCCACAGCCGTGATATTGTCCGGTGAATTCCCCCATATACCATACAAACCCTTGTCCGTAGAGCTTAACATCCTGTTCCACTCGTTGCCATCAAAATGTACAATAGTTCCGCCGGATCCAACTGCAAAAATGTTCTGATCGGATGTACCCCAAATTTTGAAAAATGTTGGCCATCCACTTGTAATCACCTTCCATTCAATGCCATCATAATTGAGTACATTACCACCTGAAGTTGCAGCATAGATATTTTCAGCCGATGTGCCCCAAATGCTGTAAATCTCATCATTTACAGGACTGTTGACCCTGTTCCAGGAATCTCCGTTAAAATGAAGTATGGTTCCTGCAGCTCCAACTGCAAAAATATGATCAGGTGCTGTTCCCCATACATCCTGGAGCCTGCTTGTGATATTGCTGGGAGATTCTGTCCATTGGCTCCCACTGTAATGAATGATCTGTCCGCCTTCCCCTACAGCGAATACATTATTGGCTGAACTGCCCCAAACACCATTTAATCTCAGAGTTGCCGGGTTTTCCATTACGGTCCAGTCTTCACCATCGTAGTGCACGACTGTGGCATTGGATCCAACCACAAATATATCATCGGGCGAACTGCCCCAAACCGCCTGGTAGTATTCGCGGGGCCACTGGTAATCGATAACTCGTGTATCAGCATCTTCCGTGCCGGATAAATCTGTACATGCCGGGATCAGAAACAATATTACGAGAATCGAAATTTGGCACTGCCTGATACCAAAATTTTCCGATTGAAACATTCTGTTATCCTGATTTTGAACATTATCTCCAATAATACTGACGATCAAATGAAAGAAAAATTATTTTAGATCATCATATTATTATTCTGAAGAAATAACCGGAAATCGTGGTCATGTATATTTAGATAAATCTTCCCCATTTTTTTGCAAAATCGATCTTCATAACTGCCTGTTGCATTTTGATTTTCAGGCTGTAATCATCACCGGCAAAATATCAATCATGATTAATCAGCCCCCAGCTTTTATTTGGTTCAGGCCCCATTTCAAGAATAAGTTTCCCTCCTTTCAGCAATTCAGAAGCATCAAAATAAAATGTATTTAATTCTTTTCCATTAAGCGTTGCATGTTGTACATACTTGTTTTTCCGTGATGTTCCGATTGCCTCTATCACAAATGTTTCTCCCCGGCCATATCTGCCGCCCAGGTCAATTTCCACCCGTTCAAATAACGGGCTGGCAATTTCATAGATTGGATTCACACGGGTGCCTCCGTCGGTTTGAAATAGTCCGAGGGCCGCCATTACAAACCAGGCACTCAACTGCCCCTGATCTTCATCACCCAGATAGGCATTTTCAACACCAAAACCGTAAAATCTGTCCATAACAGCGCGGCTCCATTTTTGGGTTAGCCACGGTTTACCTGCCCAGTTAAAAAGAAATGCAAAATGCATCGACTGCTGATTTCCCTGGTCCACTGCAATTTCCCAGTATTGATCGTTCAGGGCATTGAACCGTTGTGAATAGCTGGTTTCAAAGCCCCATTCCAGGTTTTCGATAAACCTGTCTTTGCCGATATATTCAATGAGAGCTGGTACATCCTGCGGAACAAAATGGGTGAGCTGCCATGCATTCCCTTCAACATAGTGGTGATTTGCGCCGGATTCAAACGGGTCAAAATCTTCGAGCCAATTTCCATTGCTGTCTCGCATGTGAGCAAATCCGGTATCTGAAATTGCATTTCTCCACCAGTATCCCCGGTCATTAAAGACTTCATAGACATCGTTATTTCCGAGTGCTTTTGCAAGCTGCCCAACAGTCCAGTCATCAAATGAATATTCAAGGCTGTTTGAAAACCGGCCAAGATCATATGGAACATATTGATGTTCAAGATAGGCTTCCAGGTCTCTGTTTCCGGCAAAACCGTTATAAACTTTTTGCGCCGGTGTTGTCTGCATTTTCACAGCTGCTTCCAGGGCTTTTTCTGCGTCAAAATCCCGGATTCCCATTTGGTAAGCGCCTGTAATTAGCGGGATTTCGTGCTCTGCAACCATCACCGGGATGAAGTTCATACCGGCCGGCCCTTTGGCGAGCCATCCGTAAGCATCGTACATGGCCAATTGTGAATTGACCCAGCGGCTGCTCCATTCCGGTGTAATCAGATTCCACATCTGGTTGAGGTTCCAAAAGGTATTCCAGAATGCATCACACCCCAGTGCAACGTGATCCGGATTCATCATCCTGTGAACGGTCCCGTCAGTTCCGCGCCACTCACCATTCACATCACTCCAGGTATTCCGGCTGCTTATGGACCTGTAAAAGGAATTATAGAATCTCTTTTTTTCAAGGCGGTTATTTGTGCTGATGAGTACCCTGTCCATTAATTCGCTCCAGGTATCCACCTGGTTTTGCCTCACCGCATCAAAATCCCAGCCAAATGGTCCGCTCATTTCCGTTTCCAGGTTCTCTGAGGCGTTTTCAATGCTCACCAGGCTAATTCCGGTACGCACTTGTACAACCGAATTCTTTTTATGATCAAAATAGACGAACAGTCCGGCATCTTTGATATCCTTGGCATAGAGGTGCTCGCCAACAAACAGTTCCTCCTCAACCCATCCGCCCATTGAACGAATGGGCTGGTCGAACTCAATAACAAAGTGTACCGTGTAATCCTGATCTGCATCATGGCTCCAGACACCTCCCGAAAACTGATCCGAATAACCCTCGAGCCTGAAATCCGATACTTTTCTTACGTCAACTTCTTTCAGCACGTAATCATATTCAGCCGGAATATGCAAATCAACCAGCACGCGGGCACTGTCCCTCTCTTCGGGAAATGTGAATTTCATCAAACCGCTCCGGGTGGTTGCCGTCAGTTCGGCTGTAATGTCGTAATCTATCAGGTGTGCTTTATAATATCCAATGGGTGCCTTTTCGGTTGCTTTATCGATTCTTGAGCGATAGCCCGAATCGGGGTCTAACTCATCACCGATTTGGGTTTGAAGAGGCCCGTTAGTTGGAAATATACCAAGGCCGGCCATCGTCCATTCGTGAATATGGCTGAAGGTTCCAATACTTTCAAAAATCGAATCATAACCGGCCATCCAACCGGCATTTTGGTTGACGGGACTCAGCTTTACCATACCGAATGGCATCCAAGGGCCAGGTGCATACATCCAACGAGCATGAGCGGCACCCATGAGTGTATCAACATAACCTGGCAGGTTTTTGATTTTTTGTGGTGAACGTTCAACCGTACCCGATTCAATAACCTTGTCATTAACCAGAATCCTATATTCACTCGTAACCGGTTCAGACACTGCCAGCATGGGTGCTTCAAAATCATACCGCCCCATCTCCACGATTTCTTCAAAAACAGGTTCTCCATCCACCTCTATGCGTAAAACCGGTTCTCCTTCAAGATGTTCAACATTTATTAATAATGGCTGAACGCTGCCATGTTCTGTTATGAACTGATAATCTGCCGGGCGCGCTTCTCTTACAAAAAGATGCTCTGCCTGACTTAACATTAACTCCGGGCCTTCAAGACGGATCTGGTCAAACTTAATCCATGATCCTTCCAAAACCGTGATCGTCACCCTGTTTCCGTTTTTTTGGATAACATTTTCTTCAACCGGAATTGCAAGAGTCACTGGGGTTGCATTGGCAGCAACCCCTTTTAATGCATCTTCATTTACAAATGGTTCCGTTCTTGAAGGCGAGCGTTGCGACCCCCTGTTATATCCCTCCGCCTCCAGTTCAATTCGCTGCTCCTGATCGTTAATGTAAACTTTTATCAGTGGCAAAAACTCTTTCGCATAATCTGCAAGTTCAATGTACAGGGTATATTCGCCTTTCTTTGGCTCTTCATTTACAGAAAACAGAATCGTTACCTGGTTACTGCGCCATCCTGAAGTTGACCAGGTGCCTCCCCATGTATCAACCGGACCCGGCAAAACATAGGGGATTTCTTCTTTTTCATCGTGAAAGCCAACCACAAAAAATTTATCCTCAAACCCGAAATCCTGATACTTGAAATCTTCAAAACCATCCGGCGCAAGTGCAAATTCATTAGCTGACTCATCTTTCTCCCCGATACTCCAAATAATTTTGATTTCATTTTCTACAAGTATCTCAGAGATATTTCCATCACTATTTAAAGCGTATAAAAAAGAGGGTAAGAAAATCATAATACAGGGTAGCAGTACATGTGTGATGATTCTCATAATGTGTAGAATTTATTAGTTTTTAAACAGCGTTATATACCAATGGAAAATGGTCTAAATCATCTTTCATCCCGATTTATATTATCGGGAATGGCAGTGTTATTCGCCATTGATGCGAACTCTGCGAGGACCTTCGGACTCTCGCAGGTTCTTTAAAGCAATATCCTCAATCAGTTAAAACTGATTATTTTTATTGGTTTTCAATCCAATCTTCGAACATCTCGATTGCTGTGAAAAGCACCCCGGCCGATCCCCGGAAAGTTCCTGAACCCATCGGCTCATTTGCGGGAGTGTACCACTCATAAAAGCCGTTATTTTCAATGACACGTTCAAACATGGGCTTTACTTCTTCATATGCTTCTTCAATAAATCCATACCGGATCAGCTGCTGTATCATTCGCCCGCCAAACCAGGTCCAGTCGCCACCATTCTGATACCCGTATGGGTACATCCCCGGATTCAGGAAAAATCCTTCCGGGTATGGAGGGTAGAGTGTTAAACCGATGGTAGCCGCATTTGCAGCCTCTACATTAGCACGCATGCGCTGCAGTGCTTCATAGACCTGGTCACGGGTAAGTAATCCGGCTTCGATGGCAACTGCAGTACCGCCATGCTGGTAAATTTCATCCTCATTAAAATCGTCAGGGAAAGGGGAACCATCGAGATAGCGGTGCGGTACAAACTGCCTGTTTTCCTCATCCCAGAGATGGGCCATGATGTTGGTGGAAATCAAATCATGAATTTCTCCCAGGTAATCGGCATGATCCGGCAGTAATTCCACAAGATTTTGCAAAGCAATGAGGAACATGGCATTATCATAAACTTCCACAGCGTAGTGGGTGTCTTCGGTTAAATATACACCCCATTCATGCTCTGGCTGCACATCACCCCAGTCAGCAGTAGTGGCTCCCCATAAGAGTCCGTATTCCTGGCTCATTCGCTCCTCCATGAGAAAATCGACAGCCAGCAGCAGCCTGTCGCCGATAGTCATCCCGTCGATTACCTCATCCAGGAATGCAGTATCGCCCGATCTTTTCACATATTTATATACGGTTTGAATAAGGGATGATTCATGATCGGTTTCCACCGTATTTTTGTGCGCCATGAGATTGGGTTCGAGATCGGTATAGATATAGTCGTAACCGCCCGCTCCTTCAACATAAGGCCTGAATCCATCTACAATTCCTCCATCATCTGCCTGGAACCTAAAGAAGATGCGAAGGTTCTCTTTGATCACTTCATGGTCATGAACTTCCATTGCAGGCTCAATAAAGGTGTTATAATCACGAATCCATACTTCTGAATAGCTGTCACCGGCATTAAATCCGGTTGAGATGATATCGAGAGCTTTCTGTTTTACAACAGGAATATTCGGATCGTTCTGAATCCGGTCAGCCAGGCCGCTATTATCCTGATCGGCAGAACATGAAAGCAGTAAAATGAGCGGGAGTATGAGATATGTTAATCGGTTCATAGTGTTTTGAAGTTAATACATAATAATTAATGGCGGACCCCAAATCGTGCCGGTTCGTCAGAACTCGTAAAATGCAGGTGCCCTCCGTTGATAAATGTTTGCCAGGGAAAATGAAACGAATTCATTGCTTGCCCATTGAGGCGCGCCGATTCGATGAAATAATGATCTGTGGGGTCACCATCAACAGAAATGACAAACTCTTTTCCGGGATAGTGATCCGGATGAAGCCGGATGGTTATGCGATCAAACATGGGCAGTGCTACCTGCAGTGTTGGTTCCAAACTGCTGCCACCGGCCACGTCGAACAGGCCCATTCCTGCAAGAACAAACCATGCACCAAGCTGGCCCTGGTCTTCATCCTGGCCGTAACCATAGCCGTGTACCGGATCTGTCCCATAAAAACCATTACTGATACGGCGCACCCAGTTTTGTGTAAGCCATGGCTTTCCGGCATAATTAAACAGCCAGGATATATGCAGGCTGGGCTGGTTTCCATGATTATAAACCCCGCCAACACCGGCAAATGCGTCTATTGTTTCACCGCCTGAAAAACCATCTTTTTCGGCACGTTCAAAGAGGCTGTTCAGACGTTCACTGAACACATCTTCTCCTATCACAGAAACCAAACCTTCGGGATCATGAGGCACATAGAATGTGTACTGGTATGCGTTTCCCTCCTGGAAGCCGCGCCACGGCTCGGATGGATCAAAATCATCAAGAAAATTCCCGTCAAGATCCCGTGGCCGGATAAACCCCGTCTCATCATCATAGAGCAGTTTCCACCCTTCAGATAATTCCATAAACCGTGCATAATGATCTGTTTTCCCAAGCTGTTTAGCCATTTGCGCGGCTGCATAAGCGCTGAAACTGTATTCAAGGGTATGAGAAGCAGAAAACCGGGATGCCCTTGCGGAGCTGCTTGAATAGTGTTCATCATCAAATTCGTAAGGAACATACCCTTTTTCGATGAACTCTTTTGTATCGGCCTTTCCGGCTCCAAGGGGCCTGTTCATCCAGCCCATTTCGTTTTTATAAACTGCATCCCATGCAGTTTCAGGATCAATCCCCTTAATCCCCCTGTTCCAGGCCGATGCGATAAATTGTCCTGTAAAATTGGTTCCTACGCCGGAAACATATTTTGAAGTGGCAATTCCATCCGAAAGCCAGCCACTGTCTTTAAATACGTCGAGCTGGGTATTGATAAATTCACTCAGATAATCGGGATAGGCCATCGCCCAAAGAGTGCCCAGGTTCCAGAAAGCACCCCAAACTGCATCTGTATTGTAGTGATTATACTTCAGTTTCCCATCCTCATCAAAAGGTATTTGACCAGTTAAACTGTTATTCATCCTGTAGGCTCCATTTACATCATTTGCCAGCCCGCGGCCCAGTATGGCGTGATACAGCCCGGTATAGAACTTGATCCTGTTTTCAACAGAACCTCCTTCAACGGCAATCCGTCCAAGCATTTCCTCCCATTTTTGTTCTGCCAGATGGCGGGCTTTGTCAAAATCCAGCCCAGCAGCTTCAGTTTCAAGGTTCAACCGGGCATTTTCAATACTGGTATAGGAGAGTCCAACTTTTACAGTAACCGACTCATTTTCCTCCGTATCAAAGGTGAGGTACATTCCGGCACCTTTCCCTTGAACGGATGAAACTCCGGGCCTCTGATCATCACCGATAAACGTGCCGTAGTGGCTGGCGTTCTTGTCCCATCTTGCAACGAAATACATACTCACAGTACCGCCCGGCTGATAATGCCTCACGTATGCCGGCAGGGTAACCACAAACCCTTCAATTTCATTTTCCGACACTTTATGCACAAAGGCATCCGCCACCTCACCGCTCTCACCCTGTCTGTTCCCCACATCGATCATGATGTGTGACTGATGGGATGCCGGGAAGGTGTAACGATGAAAGGCTACCCGGGGAGTCGAAGTAAGTTCTGCAGTTACATCATAATCATCCAGATGAACGCTGTAGTATCCCGGGATTGCTGTTTCAGTCTCTTTTGAAAAGCGTGAACGGTATCCAAGATCGGGCTCCTCCAGAAGACCGGCTGTAGTAATAAGCTCGCCCGTTGTTGCCATCAGCGATATACCGCCAATCTGGAATTCATGAAAATTCACAAAGCCTTCGATAGATTCATGCCTCGGATCATAGCCAACTGCTTCCCAGCCCCATCTGTTTCCGTACTGGCCATTTGTTGAAGGTGCAGGTTTTGCCATCCCGAACGGCTGGGCTGCCGGCGTATAAAAAAACCAGCGTGAATGTGCCGACCCTATGTTTGGATCTACATATTGATTAAAACTGCCAGTTTGGGCAATAACTGAATCCATCGCTCCCAAGAAGAGAGTCAGGACTGCTGCAATCAGGCATTTTTTTATCATTACTATTTCAGTCTTTGGGTTTTTCATTTCGATTTCTCTGTAATCCACATTTTTTGAATTTCTTCGAGTGATTTCCCTTTTGTTTCGGGTACCACTTTGTAAATAAACAGAAATGCAACCGCGCAAAATATCGCAAAGAACCAGAAAGTAAATGCTGCCCCGCCTGCTGCTAATAATATCGGGGTGATTTGTCCTACGATCGTATCTGCGATCCACATCGCCATGATACTGAGTGCGAGGGCGCGTCCCCGGATTCTGTTCGGGAAAATTTCGGATGCAATAACAAATTTGAGCGGGCCAATGGAAAAAGCGAAAAATCCCAGAAAGGCAATCACGCTTACCAGGAGAAAAACACTTCCTGTGGCGCCGGTATAGAAAAAATATCCGGTTGAAACGAGGCAAATCATGGCACCGGCCGTTCCAATAAGGTATAGCGGCCGACGCCCCAGGCTGTCAACTTTCCATACAGCGATAAAGGTAAAAATCATGTTGGCAAATCCAAGCAACACCTGGCTGTGCATGGCACTGCTCAGCTCCACTCCCGCTTCATTTAATATTCGGGGGCCATAATAGATAATGGCATTGATTCCGCTGAACTGCGAAAACACCGGCAGTAAAATCCCAATGATAAGGGCAACACGGAGGCCCGGCTTTAACAGTTCCCTGTAGGAGCCCTGTACTTCCAAAAGGGTCTCCCTGATTTCCGATAAACTTTTTTTAGCATCAATTTTGCCAATGCATTTATTCAATACAGATTCTGCTTCACTATGCCTGTTTTGCTGCATAAGCCAGCGGGGGCTTTCGGGAATAATGAACAAACCGGCCAAAAAGATCAGTGCCGGCAGGGCCTCTATTCCAAACATTGCCCTCCATGTTTCATCGATAAGAATGAATCTGAAGAAACCTTCCGTCAAAAAGCCAGAAGCAGTTTCTGAAAGGTTCAGCAGCCAGGCGTTGGAAATATACGCAACCAGAATTCCTATGGTCACAGCAAGCTGATAGCATGTAACCAGCCTTCCCCGGATATGTGCCGGGGCAATCTCTGATATATATAGCGGTACTACGTTGGATGCAATCCCCACTGCCATACCGCCAAGCAGCCGTGCGGTAACCAGAAGCGCGAACCCCGGAGCAACCGCTGTTCCGATTGCCGAGAGTAAAAACAGTGCTGCTGATGCAATCAAAGCCGGTTTTCTCCCGGTTCGGTCGCTCATTTCTCCAGAAACTATCACCCCTAAAACACAGCCAATCAATGCCGAAGATACAAACCACCCCTCCTGCACAGCGGTAAGGCCGAACTGGGCCTGCACAAATGTAATAGCTCCTGAGATTACGGCCATATCAAACCCAAACAGAAATCCGCCTGCTGCGGCAATCAGGGTAATCATGGTCAGATACAGGGGTTTTCCTTTTTTCATGGCTCTATTTCATAAATGCTTTCACGATTCCAGCCTTGCTGCCTTTTTCATTTACAATCTCATATTCCCCGGTTGCAGCAGGAATAATCATGGTTTCTGCGTAGTGAAGTTCTGCTATCCTGCCTGCTGCAATAATCTTAACTGCTGAACCCTCAACAAGATTTAAAACGTGAAACTTGCCATGTGTGCTCACCTTCATCGCCCTGGATATTTCAAGCCTCTGTACTCCATACAGATGCTTTTTATGGGTAGGAAGATGAACAACCCGCCCATTCGGCCCGTCTGAAATCACCTGCGGTTCACTGATCAGTTCATCGGAAACCAATTTTCCGGCCCGGGAAAAGTCGAGATTTTCCATTGCCCTGTCAATATTGATGGGGCGCGGCTTTCCATCAAGATCCACCCGCTGCCAGTCATACATTTTGAAGGTGTAAATATAGGGTGTATTGCTGATTTCCAGTACCACATTGTCTTTCCCTGAACAATGGATGGTACCGGCCGGAATGAGAAAAAGATCGTGTTTCGATGCCGGAAACGACTGAACATAACGATCTGCAGCAAAAGGTGTACCGGTTTTCTGCGCGAGATTCAATCCGGCTTCAAATTCACCGGGTTTGATATCTTCATGAAACCCAAGATAAACCCTGGCACCTGGTTTTGCCTCAAGTATGTAGTAGGTTTCATCCTGTGTAATCATTTCACCAAAATGATTTTGGATGTATTCTGGCTGCGGATGACACTGAAGCGAGAGATTTCCGCCATCCATTGTGTCGAGATAATCGAACCGCAATGGAAAATACGTTCCATAGGTCCCGGCATCTTCCCCGAGTATGGATCGGTTGGAATGATACATCAGCCACTCAAACCCGATTTCCAGCATCGTGCCTTCACTTTCAAAAATCACACCGTTTTCGGGTGCAATCAATTCGAACGACCAGGCAAAATTTTCAGCCTCCGGATTCAGGCCTTCAAACGTTTGCTGCATCCATTTTCCGCCCCATACCCCGGGCTCAAACCAGGGCCTGACCCTGAAAGGTGACCCTGCCATTTTTTCGAGTCCTTCCCTGAAAACATCTCCCCTCATCCAGGCAATGTCACCATCGCGCTGGCCATCTGCTATGGCACACAATTCAGGCAACAATTGCTGCTTATGTCGATTACAAACGTGCCAGTCGACATAGTAGAACCGTTTGTACATCGTTTTTGGATCTTCAGGCACTTGTTTGCCGATATTACAAACACTACCTGCCCTCGACCGGTACTGAATCTCATTTTTTGGGATATCAATATAAATGACAGGGAGATCCTTCCCTACAAGAGATGCACCGGTACCATACAGAATCGATCTTTTTTCAGAAGATTGTTTCAGCAGATTGAGTTTATCCTGATCAAAAAAATCGGTCAATTCTCCATCATACAGCCTGCCAAATACGGGATCATCCCCTCCAAGATAGTCTTCAACTTTATTGTCAATTTGTTCTTCGGAAAGCAAGGCTGAGTTCACATCAACATACAAATACCCGGTATTGTTAATATTTAAAACAGCAGAAAGATCAGCGATCACTGAATTCCAATCAGTACCGATATATCCGTCAAGAATGATAGTGCGGGACTCCTGTTCTGAAATGAATTCAGCCAGGGAATCAAAGCCACGGTTGATTGCACCATCCTCGAGTGGAAATGCCGGGTAGATATCATATCCATTCGTTTGAACAGGCTTTAATGGTGGCAGAACTGGGGATGCAGATTTTCTTTTCACAGCTTTTACTCTGCCTTCCTGTTCATCTGTTCTATGATGAACCACTGCCCCCCTTGCAGCAAGCCCTGATGTGTCATCCATCCACTTAATAACGGGTTTACTGATCAAATGACGGGTAAATGAAGGGGCAAATAATGGATGTGATTTTGCAATATTGCCGCCAATGATCAGGAAGTCGGGCTGTAGGTAAGTTGTAAGCTGATTCATATAGCCGGCAAGATTTTTCCCAAACTGTTGAAATAATTCCTGAATCATAGGGTTATTGTCTGCCATTCCGGCAAGCTCTTTTACCCCTTCTATATTGGTATTGATCACTCCATCACCATGGAGGAACTGCCTTAAAAACCACCTGGTCGATAAATATTCCTCTGCAGTTGAGTCCAGGTATGGATCATTGTAGAGATATCCTTTTCCGGGAAAACCCGGGAGCACTATTCCATCCCATAAACTTGCGCTTCCGAACCCGGTACCCAGTGTCAGGGCTGTAGTGTTTTGCCCGCTGAGTCCCTCACTTTCAGCAGCTCCAAGTAAAAAAGCCTCCGCATCATTCATAAAAGTAATCTGACCGGGTTCCAGGGCAAAATCACTCAATACATCAGTCATCGCTATCCGAAGATTCACTCCAAAGAGTGCTTCATATTTGTCGACTCCATGAATTTGGCAGATTCCTGACTTATAATTAAAAGGACCCGGTATGGAAAAGCCTATCCCTTTAATCTGACCGGACGGAACATCTTTTGACACTTTTGAGATTGAGGCTTTAAACTGGTGTATAATATCAAAGGCGCCTGCTGAACTGTCAATGTCAGAATAGTGACAGGCTACCATTTCAGTGTTTTCCTTGCAATCACTAAACAATGCTGCATAAACATGACTCCCCCCTACATCCAGCCCCACAAAATATCGCATGTTCAGTATTTGTTCATTTGTTTAAACATATTATAGGAAATTGTGATTAATTCAGCAATTTTTACTGTTTATTTATGGATGATGAAATTTTGTGATGAAAAGAAGAACAGAAAAAAATTTCCAGCTAATTCGACGCTGACAGAGCCTTGCTCGCTGCGGTGCTGTCAGGTCTTGAATTGTTGCTATTATTGCACGGTATGTTCATGGATTTTTTTGTGACTCGCTGGCAATAAAATAACAGACAAAGGTATGAGAGGCTATTCCCCTGCCGAACTTTTCCTTTCAAAACGGATGGAGTATCTGAACTTATCACTTCGATAGTACCCAAGATTGTACTCTATGGGTCGGTCGCCGGCATCGAGTACAACTCTTTTTCTAAACAGGATAGGTTTGTTTTCTTCGATCTGTAAATAGCCGGAAATCGGTTCTTTCGCTTCTATGGCATCAAGTTCTTCTTCTGAACATGCCGGCTTTACTGAGTATTTATTTTCAAGAATAGTATAAAGGGGCTTACTGAAATCTTCATTTTCGGTGATCCCGATCCTGGGATGGAACCAGGAGATAAAAAATACAAAGGGGTTTTTTTCATCACCGTGAAGCCTTTCTAATTTCAACAGCTTATGACGCTGATCTGTCTTCAGTTTTTTATAAACCTCAGCCGGCGCATTTACCATTTCAGTATGGGAAAAATAGTTTTTCAGCTTGATGCCTTTATCCAGCATCTCATTTCTGAAACTATGCCACTCCGCCAGATGTGTGGTGATCGTTTTATTCACCACAATGGTACCTTTGCCTCTTGTTCTTTTGAGCAAACCGTCATTTACAAGTTTGGAAATTCCCTGCCGTACCGTATTTCTTGATACCCCCAGGATATTTGCCAGGTGTTCTTCCCTTGGTAAATAACTTCCATCGTCATATTTACCGCTCTCGATATTGCTCCTCAGTATGCTTTCGATCTGAATGTAAAGCGGAATACCCGAATTATGATCTACTTTCATGGAAGGAATTTTTTATGATGCATATTTAAGAGTAAATACTAAAAAATTCCGGCATCGCAAATGAATAATCATGGAGACCCAATAAACACACCGGCATTACATCTATATAATATGGACGAACATAGAAATGCAAACCAAAGAAATAATCAGTATTCATGATAACCTGCTAAAACTCAATTGAATAAAAAAACAGCCGAATAAAAAAATACCGGCTGTTCTTCATGATCACATCAATAAATCTTAAAAATCCATTACTGATTGTAATAATCTCTCAAATATTCATAGATAGCCCTTGCCTCATCCAGGTTAACATTTTGGTATGGCATTTCGGTATGATGTTCTGCAAGCAGATCGAGGCCAACAGGATGGTTTCGAACATTCTCTCCGGGGTTAACAATAAAATTCATTATAAATTCAGGGCTTCTTCTTTCCACTACATCGCCCAATGAAGGGCCGATTTTGCGCTGATCCATGCCATGACAAATCTGGCATTTCATTTCAAATATTGACTGCCCCCTTATCGACAATTCCTCATCAATCTCCTCGCTGATGGTTATCCTTTCAGTAATTGGCCCCAGGCCGTGTTCTTCCTGGAAGGGGGTAAGGTTAAGATCGTCAAACTCCGATCTTCTAGGCTCTTCAGTTACTGTTTCTGCTTCCTCACTTTCACCACTTGCACAGGATTGAACAGTAAATGCGAAAAAAATGGCGAAAAGAAATAAGAAAAGATGATTGGATGAAGTAATATTCATATCGCTGATAATTTAGTTTGAGATGAAATATGAAAAGCCTTGAATGATTGAATATTCAACTGCTATGTTCAAATCTACGGCTCAACCGAAAAATATTGCCATTCGGATGCCACATGAATGGTATTCTTTTCTGCAAGATATATAATATTTACAGAAGCTTCATATTTCCAAACAAAAAATTCGGCGAATGAAATAAATTTCTCTTAAAGAGTTTTATTACTCAACAATCCAGGTTTCGCGACCACGCAGAAGCTCATCAAGGTTACCAACACCTTTTCTCTCAACAACTCCTGATATCTGGCGGTTAACTTCCTCATCATAACAAGGCCTCTCTTCCGCATAAAGTACTCCGAATGGCCTCGGCATTCTGTTTTCATCACCCGGTTCAGGCTGATCAAAAAAGCGAGAGAGCATATAAGATTTTGTTTTATCTTTTTCATCATGAATCCAAAGATCATCCTTACTGAATTCACTATTTCCGAGTGAAACCACTTTGGGTGTGAGGCCATCAAGACGGATACCCTTATCATTCTTATCACCAAAAATAAGTGGTTCTCCTTGTTCAAGGTAAATAGCTTCAGCCGGTCTCGATTTTTTATCTGTAAATAATTCAAATGCTCCGTCATTAAAAACGATACAGTTCTGGTATATTTCGAGCATTGATGTTCCGCGATGGCTGTTTGCACGAAGTATCATCTGGTTGAGATGCTTCGGATCGCGGTCCATCGCGCGTGCTACAAATGAACCGTCTGCCCCAAGTGCAAATGACAGCGGGTTTACAGCGTGATCGATTGACCCGTATGGTGTGGATTTCGATACCGACCCGGTGGGTGCTGTGGGAGAATACTGCCCTTTTGTAAGCCCGTATACCTGGTTGTTAAAAAGCAGATAGTTAACATTTACATTTCTTCGGAGCAGGTGCAGAAAGTGGTTCCCTCCTATAGAAAGAGAGTCCCCATCACCTGAAATTACCCAGACACTAAGTTCCGGACGGCTTATTTTCAATCCTGTGGCAATCGCTGCCGCCCGGCCATGGATGGAATGCATCCCGAAAGTATTCATATAGTAAGGAAACCGGGCTGCACACCCGATACCAGAGATAAAAACAATATCCTCCTTCTTTACACCAATATCCGGCATTGCGGTTTGCACCTGTTTCAGAATTGTGTAATCACCGCAACCGGGGCACCATCGCACATCCTGGTCAGATGAAAAATCTTTCCCGGTATAATTCATTTCAGACGGGACACCGTTATTTAAATGCAAATCAATTATTGTTTCAATAGACATTTTTGGGGGGTTATTCGTTTGACGATAGAATAGATTTGATTTCCTGTTTGAGTTCATCCACAAAAAACGGACGGCCTTTCACCTTGTTGACCCCTTTTGCCGGCACAAAAAAGGTGTCACGTAACAGTTTAACAAGCTGGCCACTATTCATTTCCGGTACAATAATGGTGCTGAAATTGTTAAGAATCTCGCCAAGGTTTTTCGGAAACGGATTCAGGTACTTGATATGTGCATGGGAAACATCAAATCCCTCACTAATCAGTTCCCGAACAGCTGTACGTATGGAGCCATAAGTTGAACCCCAGCCCACAACCAAAATATCGCCCTGTTCCTTACCGCTGTCAATTTTTTGAAGCGGAATAAAGTCGGCAATTTTATCCACCCTGTCTTTCCTGAGGTTGGTCATCATCTGGTGATTATCCGGTTCATACGAAACATTGCCGGTATCCACCTCTTTCTCGAGTCCGCCAACACGATGTTCAATTCCCGGTGTGCCCGGTATTGCCCATGAGCGGACTAACCGTTCATCACGTACATATGGGAGGAAAGGGCTGCCGTCACCATTCTTTCCCGGCTCGAATCTCACATTCACTTTTTTCAGGTCTTTTTGCTGAGGAAATCTCCACGGTTCTGAGCCGTTGGCCAGGTAACCATCCGATAAAAAGTAAACAGGCACCATGTGTTCAATTGCTATGCGACTGGCTTCAAATGCTGCATCAAAACAATCGCCCGGCGTTGCCGGTGCGATGATTACCACAGGGCTTTCCCCGTTTCGGCCATACATAGCCTGCAAAAGATCGGATTGTTCAGTCTTCGTTGGCATTCCCGTAGAAGGGCCTGCCCTCTGGATGTTTAAAATCACTAATGGCAGCTCGAGCATAACGGCCAGTCCAACCGCTTCAGCTTTTAATGCGACACCCGGGCCTGAAGAGCTCGTAACCCCCAGACTGCCCCCGAATGCTGCCCCAATCGCAGAAGATACGGCCGCAATTTCATCTTCGGCCTGAAATGTGGTAACACCGTAATTCTTTAAAGCCGAAAGCTCATGCAAAATATCGGAAGCAGGTGTAATGGGATATGAACCAAAAAATAGCGGTAAATTACCCTGCCGTGCAGCCGCAACAAGACCAAGAACAGTAGCTTCGTTGCCAGTAATACTCCGATATTCACCAGGTCCAATATGAGCTTTCTTTACAGTATATGTTTCGGCAAATACTTCTGTGGTTTCACCATAATGATAACCATCCTTCAATACCTTGATATTTCCCTCTGCAATCTCAGGCTTTTTTGCAAATTTATGATTCAGGAACGAAATTGTTGAATCGAGCGGACGATTATACATCCAGTAAAGAAGCCCGAGAACAAACATATTTTTTGATCTCTCAACATCTTTGTGAGATAATCCTGAATCGGATAGGCTTTCTTTTGTTAGTTTGGATACATCCACTTCAATAACGATATAATCACTCAGACTGCCATTTTCCAAGGGATTGTTACCTTCACCATATTTGGCAAGGTTCAGGTTTTTTTTATCAAAACCTGAAGTATTCGCTATGATAATGCCGCCTTTTCTGAGAAGTGACAAATTGGCTTTGAGTGCTGCCGAATTCATTACAACAAGAACATCACACTCATCACCAGGAGTCATGATTTCTTTACTGCCAAAATGGAGTTGAAAAGACGAAACGCCCGGTACAGTACCTACAGGGGCACGAATTTCTGCCGGAAATTCCGGAAGTGTTCGAATATCATTTCCATGGAGAGCGGTTGTATTAGTGAAGAGCGAGCCTGTGAGCTGCATTCCGTCGCCAGAATCACCTGCAAAACGAATGGTGACGTCGTCGCGTACCTGGTCTTTAACCTGCATTAATAAAAGATATGTTTGGGGGGAAATTTTTACAAAGATAGAAAAATCTCATTTTTTCTCATAAAAGCATATGAAACTTTTCTTTTTTGTGAATGATTTTATGATACACCAGTATCACGACAAAATCTGAAACAGTTCGTATTACATACATGCAGGTTGAAGTGTGATTCAAGCCCTGGCAATTATTTACTTATTGTATGATAATATTTTTTAATAGTATACTAATGTTTAATATTAGTATACTAATAATTGATAATATCACGGTTCTTCAAAACATTTTATAAGCAGTTATTAAAGGAAAATTATTAAAAACATGTGGAACAAACTTGAAAAACTCTGACAAATGTCTTAAATTTATAGACAAATTTCAGAATAAATTCTAAACTGATGGGAAATTACAAGAATACCAAGCCCAATGTAAGTTTGGTGAATGAAGTAGCCATCCGTTATGAAGTAGATGAAACAAATACATTTGCCATTATAAACAGTGCTCAACTCGGAATCGCGGTATCTGCTTTCCAGGATTTGCTCGAAGTTACAGGCCTTTCCAGGGATGAACTTGCCGGCCTGCTTGGAGTATCATACAAAACAATACAGCGTTACCAAAAAGAGGAGAAAAAAATGAATGCACAGAACAGTGAACAGCTTCTCAAGATGATTGTATTGTACCAAAAAGCCGAAGAGGTTTTTGGAGATATCGATTCTTTTGACCGTTGGCTCAGAAAACCTGCTGCAGGGCTCGGAAACCAGGTACCTTTGTCTTTCATGAAAACATCCGGCGGCATCGATCTTATCCATGATGAGTTGCAGCGCATCGAGCACGGAGCACTTGCATAAAATAAAATGCGTGATTTTTACAAATACTTTATTCTGATCCCGAATATGTTCCCGGATTGTCTGCATTCATGAAAGTATATCGAATCACAACTGCAAAGTGGGCCGACAAACTTTCCGGATCGGGATTCCCGGCACGTTGGAATTCTAAAGGTAAATATGTTATCTATTCAGCCTCCACACGGGCACTTGCCTGTTTGGAAAACCTTGTACACCGTTCTGGTGAAGGATTGAACCAAAATTTTAAAATAGCAGAAATTACTATACCCAATGAATCTTCGATATGGAATGTTCAGGCCCATGAACTTCCGGATGAGTGGTATAAAACCAAACATTATCCGAAATGTCAGAAAATCGGAGATTCCTGGATCGATAGTGGGGAGACACTATTGCTCCGGGTTCCATCTTCCATTATCAGGGAGGAAACCAACATACTGATTAACCCAAACCATCGTGAATTTTCACAAGTCAGTATTACAAGCATTATGCCTTTTCGGTTTGATGAAAGGTTGTGAACCGTTATACCCGAATTAAGAATAGCCTATAAATCACCTATCAACATTTCGCTTACGCGCTCAACAGATGAGCCCCGCTTCAGATGGCGGGAAAAAGGATGAAGCAAGTATACCGAATTCTGGTTTTATGAGCCATCAATACACGGGGGTACAAATAATTCAAAAAGACATTAGCATGTTTTTACATTACTTCATACACCTTAGTGACTTGGTGTTACTGTGGCAACTACCAGCCTTCATTACAAAAATAAATAACCTGTATCTTTGATTACGTATTTCAGGGTTCAAGGCCTTTGATATAAACTCTGTATCTGCATCATAAGAACTATCTATCCAAACACCCCGTTTTTATTCCTACCTTATAAAAGGGAAACTATCAGGCAGTCTATAAAAATTCTGCCATTACATGAAAATTTAATCTGATAAATCTGAAATCTATGAGTAATGAAAGCAAATGTCCGTTCAGCAACGGAGCTGTAAAACCGAATGCAGGTGCGGGCACCGGACTTCGCGAATGGTGGCCCAACCGCCTGAACCTGAGTATACTGCGTCAGCACTCTTCTCTTTCCGATCCTATGGATACGGACTTTAATTATGCCGAAGAGTTCAAAACCCTGGATTTGGATGCAGTAAAGAAAGATATTTATGAACTGATGACCGATTCGCAGGAGTGGTGGCCTGCCGATTACGGCCACTACGGGCCGCTATTTATCCGGATGACCTGGCACAGCGCCGGCACCTACCGTGTGCAGGATGGCCGTGGCGGCGGCGGAACCGGCGATCAGCGCTTTGCGCCGCTCAATAGCTGGCCCGATAATGTGAACCTCGATAAATCCCGCCTGTTGCTCTGGCCTGTGAAGAAGAAATACGGCCGCAAGCTCTCCTGGGCCGACCTGATGATCCTGGCCGGAAACTGTGCCCTGGAATCGATGGGTTTCAAGACATTTGGCTTTGCCGGTGGCCGCACTGATGTGTGGCAGCCGAATGAAGATGTAAACTGGGGCCCAGAGGCAGAATGGCTTGGCAGTAAACGGCATGATGCAAAAGGCGAACTGAAGGGTGCTCTGGCTGCTGACCATATGGGCCTGATTTATGTAAATCCTGAAGGTCCCGATGGTGAACCCGACCCGCTCAAATCGGCTCAGTATATCCGTCAGTCTTTCGGACTGATGGCTATGAATGATGAGGAGACTGTTGCACTCATTGCCGGCGGACACACATTCGGAAAAGTACACGGAGCCTCCCTCGAGGAGCATCTCGGCAGAGAGCCGGAGGCTGCGCCGATTGAAATGCAGGGACTCGGATGGGGCAGTAGTTACGGTACCGGAAAAGGAGCCGACACCATCACCAGCGGACTTGAGGGAACCTGGACAGATGAACCTACAAAATGGACCAATAAGTACCTCGACAACCTCTTTAAGTATGACTGGGAGAAATACAAAGGGCCGGGCGGCAAATGGCAGTGGCGCCCCAAAGACGGAGCAGGAGCCGGCACAATCCCTGATGCTCACCACCCGGAGAAAAAGCATGCTCCATTCATGCTCACTACCGATATAGCCCTGAAAGCGGATCCCGAGTATGAAAAAATCTCCCGCCGCTTCTATGAAAATCACGACGAATTTGCCGATGCCTTTGCACGTGCATGGTTTAAACTGACACACCGTGACATGGGCCCAAAATCACGCTACCTTGGCCCTGAAGTACCGGAAGAAGATCTCCTCTGGCAGGATCCGCTTCCTGAAGCAGATTATGAGCTGGTTGATGCAGAGGATATTTCAGTACTGAAGAGGGAAATTCTGGAATCCGGACTCACCCTTTCACAGCTGATTTCTGCAGCCTGGGCTTCTGCTTCCACATTCCGAGGCTCCGACAATCGCGGCGGTGCCAATGGCGCCAGAGTACGTCTGGAGCCGATGAACGGATGGGAAGTTAACAACCCGGTTCAGCTCTCGAAAGTGCTTTCGGCACTGGAAAAGATTCAGAAATCATTTAATGAAGCGCAAAGTGGCCACAAGAAAGTCTCTTTGGCCGACCTGATTGTTCTGGCCGGCAGTGCAGCCGTAGAGAAAGCAGCGGAAAAAGCCGGTGTGGATGTGGTTGTGCCTTTTACCCCGGGGCGTACCGACGCTTCACAGCAACAGACTGATGTGGAATCGGTTCAGTGGCTGGAGCCAAAAGCCGATGCTTTCCGCAACTATTTCAACATGAACGGCGAAGTTACAGAAGAGGAGATGATGGTAGACAAAGCCCAGCTGCTTACCCTTTCTGTTCCGGAAATGACTGTATTGCTTGGCGGAATGAGGGTACTGAACACCAACTACGACGGATCATCCCACGGAGTCTTTACTGACCGTCCCGGAACCCTTAGCAACGACTATTTCGTCAACCTTATGGATTTGGGAATTACCTGGAAAGCGATGAATGAAGAGCAGCGCCTCTTTGCCGGCCGCGACCGGAAGACCGGAGAAGTAAAGTGGACAGGCACACGTGCCGATTTGATTCACGGATCCAATTCCGAACTGCGCGCGCTGGCCGAAGTCTACGCAGCTGAAGATGCACAGGAGAAATTTGTGAAGGATTTCGCAGCAGCATGGGCTAAGGTGATGAACCTTGACCGTTTTGATCTCTGATGACCTGTTTCAAAAAGCTGAACGGAATCGCAGATTAATGAAGTAACCATTTGCATTCGCTGTTAAAAAAAATAAAAGGCGGTCCTGACCATGTCAGAACCGCCTTTTTTCTTTCGTTTCGGGATATCGTGCAAATCCTGATACGATCGTTTCTGTACCCCTATTTATCCCTGAACTGATTGTGGGTACCATCACAGTAGGGTGGGTTTTTTGTCTGCTTGCAGGTGCAGAGAAACGCCCGTCCTGTCTCTTCAGGGGTGATGCAGATTGGAGTCAGATCTGTGGCGGAATGGGATCCGTCACAATAGGGCTGACTCTGGCTTAATCCGCAAGAACACCAGTAGTAGTCCTTCCCTTTCTCGGTTTCAATTTTTATCGGTTTTAATCCTGCAATTTTGGGTGTGTTCATAATTTGTTGTACTCTGGTTGATGGTTTAGCTGATCTGTAGGGTTTTGATGACAATTAAAGATTGAAAATCTTAAGCAGCCCCAAGGCCGAATACGCAGGGAACGTCCCACATTCCGGTATAGGCTCAGTAAAAACGCCACCTCCTTCTCAGGAGTTCCCAAAAAGGCGGGTACAGTAATGAAAGTTTACATTCATCATTATTGTTGAGAAAACGGAGCTAACCGTAGTAATGTGAGCGTGCAGATTTCCAACCTTGAAGAGGCAGGGTATCTGGAGAAAAAAAAGCTTATAAAGGTAAAAAACCTCAGAGATCAGCAGCCATTACCGTAAAAGGAGGGGTAGTTAATGAAAGCGCAGACAGAAACACTGCGGGAATATCCGGATAATTGAAAATCTGGTATTGCAAAATTTATCTTACTATGATAGATTATTTGTCAACAAATCAGTCTGTCCGTTTTTTTCTATTTGAAAAAATTCCGGATATATGTATCAGAGAGTATTACAGGCAATACAAATTCAAATAATACGGAGATCATCATGAGTGAATGGAATCAATCTTTTGAAAATGAAGAAGAGAACGAACCGGAAATCTGGGATGAACATCAATGGGAGGAGTTTTTCAGAGAGGCCGATAAACGCACAGATCAGTATACCCATCTTTTAGATAAATATATGGATCATCCCGATCGCGACAGAATTATTGCCCGTGAAATGGGATGGACTCGCATGCGTGGTGAATCGGATGATGATCAAATTGATTGGACAGAAGAGTTTATGATCGATGAGTATGAAGAGGGAGAGGAGTGGAAGCGGTTTACAGGATATGAGCCGACTGAATTTGATAATTTCGAAAACTTACCACTTTATGTAATGGCATTCGAGTATACTATTGATGCCATGAACATGGCAGATGAACATTTTGCAGAAACTGATGATGAATCTGTAAATGAATTTCTTCGCAACGTCACTATTCCACCGGCAAAAATTGCAGGCGGGTTTGGCTTCGGGTTCGAAATGGATAGCCTGGGAGGCAACCTCGCCAACTGTAAACGTGGCTTGAACGCAGCAAACAGAATGCTTGATGCACTTTACGATATTCGGGAAAAGAATCTTCTGGACCAGGAAACCTATCTCAAATATTATAGTCGTGGTAAAGAAGTCCGTGACGAACTGGCGATCTATATTGTTGAGCTTCGCGAAAGGTTCAGAAGAGGTATTCCATGATCCCGGAAAAGTACTGAAACGGCACTGCCTCCTGCCACAAGACTCTTAGCTTGCGTAATCATGAAATTTGCACTCACGCCCTGATTCATTCAGAGAGTTAAATTTTCTTTACTATGAATTTCTATCGAACCGACCAGCCCACCTTATCGCATTTTCCAGCATTCTTAAAAAATATGGCTCCTCAAAAGCGCTGCCTTGATGGCCCATTGATGTATAAAATATTCGTGAATTTCCCATAGTACGGTACCAGGCAACCGGATGATCCGGGCCCATACCCCAATCTTTGTCTCTTGCAAGTATTGGTATAGTGCCATCGGGATCAATCTCATTCCCGTTTATTTTATAGAGAATTGAGAACCCATGGTCGCGGGGGTTCTCGTAAAACACATACCACTCCTCTGTCCGTGTCCACAATTCGGGAAGTCCATCGGAAAGTTCGAGGTTTTTTTTATCGCGTTCCAGGGTCAGATTACCTTCCTGAATTTGCGGCCACATAGTGTGATGTGAATACCGGGATCCGATCACCTGCTGTTCATACCAGCCCCACTGATGAGAAAAATCACCGGCAGCATGAATGCCGACATAAGCGCCACCCTGTTCAAGCCAATCGCGGAACACTTGCCGCTGTTCAGGACTCAATACCTTTCCGGAAACATTATTCCAAACAACCACGTCAAATTGTCCCAATTGTTCAGGATTAAAAACCGCCCCGTTTTCCGTACTGAAGAGCGTCCAGCCGTTTTCATCGGCCATTTGCTGAAATGCAGATTGTGATGCTTCGATCGCTTCACCGTGCCGAAATGCATTCGTTTTAGAAAAGACAAGAACAGCCTGTTCTCCAATATGGCCGGGTATTTCCGGGGGGTCAGTGTCATAAAAATTAAATCCGTATATGGTTTTGTAGATGAACAGACCACCTGAAATAAGGGTAAGCACACCTAATACCAAAATCGCAAACAGGGTTATTTTGATGAATTTTTTCATTTTTTTCACGGCCTTCGATACACAATCAAATTTAATAATACAATTTTCAAAAAACTCTACTGACAACTATGTTTCAGCATCTGTACTGTAAAACACCTCATCTGAAAACTGAAGGTCATGGTATTGCTTATTGAGCCTGGATCCGGATACTCCCCTTTTCCTCTGTCAAACGATCGGGATGAGCGTAGGTGTCGATGGTATAGGATATGGTATAGCAGCCTTGAATGAACAAAAACATTTTCCTATAGTACTTTTCGGATTGCTTGGCAAAATATTTGGTCCAATCGGTTTTATATTCACTTTTTTCAACGGGGATATCACACTCTCCTTCGTAATAATGATCATACTTAACGATCTGATTTGGTATCCGGCTTTCTTTGGAATATGTTACAGGTTTTTCAGGAACGGTTCCGCATTAACTCGATTAATTTGGGAACGGAATAATCAAATTCAATTTATGTTCATTGAACAGGTGTATCAGGATGGTAAATACTGGCTGGAATTTCGATAACACTTATAGAAAACTGTCACAGGACTTCTACTCCATCGTGCATCCTGTACCGGTCAATAAACCCGAATTGATTCTGCTTAACACTCGCATTGCTGATGAATTGGGGCTGGATTTTTCAAAAAAAGATCGATCTGAACTTGCATCCATTTTCACCGGGAATCAGTTGCCGGACGGGGCAGAACCAATAGCCCAGGCGTATGCAGGTCACCAGTTCGGCCACTTCACCATGCTGGGTGATGGCAGGGCAATTGTGCTTGGCGAACATGTTTCACCGGATGGTAAACGCTTCGATATACAGTTTAAGGGAAGTGGAAGAACTCCGTACTCGAGGTCCGGTGACGGCCGGGCAACACTTTACTCTATGCTCAGGGAATATCTGATCAGCGAAGCACTCTATCATCTGAGGATTCCTGCATCCGGAAGCCTTGCTGTAGTGGAAACCGGTCTGCCCGTTTACAGAGAATCTGTCCACCCAGGTGCTGTACTTACACGAGTAGCATCCAGCCATATCCGAATCGGCACGTTCGAGTATGCAGCCCGATTTTTATCCCGGGAAAAGCAACATGAATTTCTTGATTACACCATTGCCAGGCACTACGCTGATTTGGGAGAGGCAGATAACATCGCATTGGGTTTACTCAAACGTGTTGCTGATAAGCATTTGAACCTGGTTATTGAATGGATGCGCATTGGATTCATTCACGGTGTACTGAACACCGATAATATGAGCATTAGCGGTGAATCGATCGACTTTGGCCCGTGCTCATTTATGAATGCGTTCAATCCCTCTACCGCCTTTAGTTCGGTTGACATCAATAAACGCTACGCTTTCAGCAACCAGCCTGGAATAGTACAATGGAACCTGGCAATTTTTGCCGGCACTCTTCTTCGCTTTATTGATGATGACGAAGAAAAAGCCAGAGAAGTTGCTCAAGAAGTGATTATAGAGTTCGAGTCTCGGTTTGAAGGCGAGTGGTACCGAATGATGGGGAATAAACTTGGCTTCAATAAAACAGGCAAGCAAGAGAAAGAGCTCATAAATAAGCTATTGTCCTGGATGCAGCGGTCTGAAGCCGATTATACTAATACCTTTCTTATTATCTACGACCCCGTTAAAATACCCGGCCATTTTAAGGCAGATGAGAATTTTCATAACTGGCATTTAGAATGGAAAACGTTAATTGAAAAAATGCACGGCGGCCTGAGCGAGGCACACAGGCGTATGGCCCGGGTAAACCCGCTCTATATTCCGCGCAATCATCTTGTGGAAGAAGCACTTACAGAAGCTTCCACAGATGGTAATTATACAAAATTTCACAGACTGCTCAATCTTTTAAAAAATCCTTACCAGGAAGAATGGAAAGCAATAGAACTGCAACAGGTACCTCCGGGTTTTGATGAACAGTACAAAACGTATTGTGGTACGTAATGTAACATTTTTATTATGATGACTTTTTTTAGCTTTTTCTAAATTCGGCTTTGGATTCTCCTTTTTTGTGCACGTCAGAATCTTGAGAAAGCACTGTTATTAAATATCAACAACTTAGTTAAATCATATATTCAATTTGGGTCATACAATGCGCAAAACGATAAGACGAAGCCTGCGGGCTCAGAATGATTTAACCATGGCATACCTCATCAATTCAAACCCTGAGGCCAGAGGCCTCCTTATATCACAGCTTGGGGCAGTGTGCAATGTATAT
>RECI01000023.1 GCA_007694095.1 Balneolaceae bacterium
GCGGTTAAATAATGAAGGAGATCATTTTTTGATAAGAAATTTATTTACAGCCTTTAAAAAGTAGAGGCACAAGTGGACATTTGCGCCAGTACCAGTGTCACTTTAAAGCCGCCAAAAGAACGCTTCAAGGAGCTTACGCACGCTTGAAGGTTCTTTTTCCGCTAAACAGGTACATACGAATGAGTTGCCGGGACTGCCAGTGTTGGGTCATTCCGCAGACCCGGTTGTCATGAAATACGGCATAAGTTTTGAGTAGATTCACGGTTTTATTATCTCTTTACAAAAGACGGGTTATTCTATCTTATTTTAACATCACATATCCATGATTCATATAAAAGATGCGGTTCGCTTTTCAATTCTTATTACCATTTTAGTGCTTGCCTCTACAGCATGCGACAGGAGTCCCGATTTCGAAACCGAAAACAAAAACAGCTCGGCCTACATTTTGGAGAGATTTCAGGATCCCCCCATTGAATACAGGTCTGCACCATTTTGGGTATGGGCCGGAGATGTTTCTGAAGAAGAAATTGATTTGCAGCTCACGGATATGAAAGAGCATGGAATGGGAGGAGCTTTTCTGCATGCACGCCCCGGCATGATCACCGAGTATCTTTCAGACGAATGGTTCGATCTCGCAAATCATGCAGTTGAGGTAGGAAAAAAGGAAAATATTCACATTTGGCTGTATGATGAACATTCGTGGCCAAGTGGCTATGCAGGTGGTCATGTGGCAGCCGAAATGCCAGACTCTTACATCCACGGACAGGGCCTGCAGATGGTGCCAATTGAGGATATCGATACTTCAGACCTATCTGATTATTATCTTTTTTTGCGTGAAACGGATGAAGGGTATGAAGTAGTTGATGACCACTCCGATTTGAACGATGCCGTTTTTGGTTTTCGGATGCACCACTACAGCCAAACCGGCCGATACGGGGGATACTCGTACGTGGATCTTCTTGTGGATGGGGTAACCGAAAAATTCATTGAACTGACAATGACAGGTTATGAAGAGCGCTTTGGGGAAGAATTTGGAAGACAGGTTCCGGGAATTTTTACGGATGAACCCCACATCCAGCCTCCTTCTGTACCATCTGATGATCCCCATGGCCGTACCACCCGATATACGCCGGATCTATACGATGTTTTTGAAGATACCTGGGGGTATGACCTTCGTAAGCACCTGCCTTCACTTTTCATAGAAACGGGAGACTGGCAGCGAATAAGACACAACTACTACCAGGTTTTGCTCGATATGTTCATCGAGCGATGGGGAAAGCCCTGGTATGAATACACCGAAGAACACAATCTGACCTGGACCGGCCACTACTGGGAACACACATGGCCCGACCCGATCCGGGTTCCCGACAACATGGCCATCTATGCCTACAAACAGATGCCGGGAATCGACCTGCTGTTCAACACGCCGGAAGAACGGCCCGACCAATTTGGTAATGTCCGGAATGTGAGAGAAGTGCGCAGTGTGGCAAATCAGCTTGGCAGAACCCGTACATTAAGTGAAACATTTGGTGCCTCCGGCTGGGAACTGGATTTTGAAGATATGAAACGCCACGGCGACTGGATGTATGCGCTGGGCATCAACTTTTTGACCGAGCACATGTACTATGGCACGCTGAAAGGGTCAAGAAAAAGAGACTTTCCGCAATCTATCTCCTATCATGCACCCTGGTGGCCGCACTATCCCGAACTCTCCAACTACTTTGCACGGCTTTCGCTGGCACTGTCAACCGGCCGGCAGATTAACACAACGCTGGTGATCGATCCCACCACTGCTACCTGGATGTACCAGGGGGCAAATGGCATTCACGAAAGAAGAGATCAAATCGGCGATTCATTCAAATCCCTGCTCGATCAGCTTGAGCTGCACAAAATTGAGTACGATATGGGCAGCGAATTTATCATCAAACGATGGGGATCCGTGGATGACGGAAAATTTATTGTTGGAGAAAAAGTGTACGATCAGTTGATACTGCCCGAAGGAACTGATAATCTGAATCGGGCTACGGTGGATTTACTGCGCCAATATCTTGAGCAAGGTGGTACGGTTCTCGATCTGTCGGGAGTGCCGGGCCGGGTTGATGGTGTGCAAAGTGATGAAGTGTTGGCTCTTGCAGAACTGTTTTCTGATCAATGGTTTTCTTTCGATGCACTAACCGGCGAGCTGCTGGAAAAACTGGCTGTTCCCGGTTTTTCACCGTTTTCTCCGGAAAATTTTGGAGGCAAGATCTTTCACCAGCGCAGGCAGCTTGATGACGGCCAGCTTTTTTTCTGGAGCAATTGGAGTACAACGGAACCCGGGGAAATTGAATTTTCTGCCAGCGGAAACAACGTTATCGAATTTGATGCAGTTTCCGGTGCTGTAAAATCATTCCCATTTGAACATCATGAAGAGTCCGTATCCGTTTCATTCACGCTGCCTCCAACCGGCAGTAAAATGTTGTTTATTTCTGATGGTTCGGCTGATTTCGAAACATCTCCATACATTGAAAAATCATCAACCGGTGAGCAAATAGAACCCGCAGGGCCGGTTGCAGCAGAAAGGATGGATCCCAATGTACTGGTGATTGACTATGTGGACCTTCAGGTAAAAGAGCATGATTTGGAAGATATCTATTTTTACGATGCAGCAGACCTGATTTACGAATCGCACGGATTTGAGTGGTACAGTTTTGGCCACAACCCCTGGAATGTGGGAGTGCAGTATCGAACCAATATTCTGGATATGGCCCACAAATTTGACGAAGAGAGCAGTTTTACGGCAACCTTCCCTTTTTATGTTACTGAGGAACTCACGAACCGGGAATCACTCCGGGCGGTAATTGAACGGGCACATCTGTACGAAATCAGTATAAACGGCGAAACGATTGAGCCGCTGGAGATTGAATGGTGGCTCGACCGTGCATTCAACGTTTTTGAGATTGGAGAATATCTGCAATCCGGGCGAAATGAGCTGGTCATTCATGCATCGCCTATTTCCATTCATGCCGAACTGGAACCGGTTTATCTCTTGGGAGATTTTTATGTAGAAGAAGCCGGCCAGGGATTCACTTTAAAAAATCCTGATCCACTTGATCTTGGTTCATGGAAAGATCAGGGGTTGCCGTTGTTTGGGCATCGTGTTTCTTATAGCAATGAGTTTGAAATAGACGAAACAGACGGGATCTATCAGGTAGAACTGGGTGACTGGTATGGCACGGTGGCTGAAGTGATTGTAAACGGGCAATCGGCCGGGGTGATTGGCTGGCAGCCCTATCAACTGAATGTCAGCGATTATCTTACCGAGGGAAATAACAAAATTGAAGTGATTGTGACAGGTTCACTCAAAAACACACTTGGCCCGCACCATAACGACCCTGAAGTTGGTTTTGTAACACCCTGGAGTTTCTTTTTTGCACCCGAAAGCCAGCCTGCCGGCGAGGATTATCACACACTCGATTATGGGTTGTTTGATGATTT
>RECI01000022.1 GCA_007694095.1 Balneolaceae bacterium
CAGGTGAAAGTTCCCTGAGTGAACTTCCGGGAAAACGTCCGGCTTTCGCACGATTCAGCAAATGAGGATATCTGTCAGTGGCCACAATTTTCACAGAATCCAAAATCCCGGATTTATCTGCTGCTATGGCAATGGAAAAAGGTTCTTCGCCATTGCAGCATCCGGCCGACCAGATACGAACCGGAATTGGCGAATGCTTTTTTACAATAACGGGTAATATGTTTTCCGAGAACTCATCCCAAAGCTTACAGTCTCTGTAGAAACGGCTGATGGTAACATAAAGAGACTGATCAAGCCGTTTCCATTCATCGGGGTTGTTTTCAAGGAAAGATTTATACTCATTCAGGCCGCCTACATCAAGTTCATGAATTCTCTGGTAGATGCGCTGTAAGACCTGGCCATGGGGCTTGCGGAACCCTTCCCACCGGTACCCGAGTTTTGGTAATGCCCATTGAAGAAATTCAACACCTGCATGAACGGGCTTGTTCATTTTGGATAGATCTAACCTGTTTTTAGCGGTTGATTTTACTATTGCCACAGATAGCAGTGAGTAACACAGAATAATTATCAGTGAAAATCTGTGCAATCTGTGGCAATGGATCAGGGAATCATCACAATATCCACAATTTCACCCGGAGTCAGTGGAATCTCATCCCGGTTATGGATATGAATTTTTACCGGCAGCCCGCTTTCGAACATAGCTCCGGGGCGCTGCAGGTTGTTTTCAAGAAGCTGTATGTGCCCGCCAACCTGTTCTATATTGGAGTTGAAAAATGCTCGTCCCGGTTTCCTGGTTCTCACCTGCACTTCCATACCTGTAAAGGGTTGAATGGAAAAAGGCTGCCGCACATATCCTACGATGAACGCGGGATCTCTTGATTCAATATGAAGAATGGAGTTTCCCTCTGCAACATATTCTCCCTGTCTGTGCCAGATCTGGCTGATAATTCCTGATATAGGAGCATACAGCGGAACCGGCGCCGATTCGGCCAAAATGGTTTCCATGCGCTGTTCCTGAACTTTGATGGCTGCCAGCAGAGGATCCCGGTCAGCGCGGTCGCGGTACCCGCCCATTTCTTCAATTTCACCAATTCGTATGGATAAATAATCGATAAGGGCCTGCATTTCACGGGACTGAACCGTAAGCAGGTCAAGTTCTGTCTGTATTGTTTCAAATTCCTGAGCAGACACAAGCTCACGTTCAAATAAATCCGCAACCCGGTTGTAATTTGTCTGAACCTGCCTTCTTTGGAGCTCAACCCTGGCCAGAGAAATGCGTGCCTGGATTTGTTCAAGTTTTAAATCTTCGAAATTGAGTATGTTTCGCTGTTCATCAATAATGGGGTCGAGGCTTTCGCGAAGGAAATCAATTTCCCTTCGAACAAGATCTAACTGGGCATTGAGAACAAGGCTGTCTTTTTGCATAATCTGGCCGATGAGCTGACCCTGCTGCACCACATCGAACCGGTCGTAATAAAAATTGATAAGATATCCGCTTTTGGGGCTTGAAACTGCAGAATGGCCTGCAACCACTTCACCAATCAAACCCGGAGAACTGACCTTATCTGTCCACAGGTGAATAACGGTAATACCAGCAATGCAAAAAACCAACAATGGCAATGCTTTTACACGAAGTTCTTTCAGGCGTTGCTTAAATGGAATCGGGATTGGTTGATATTGTCTGCGCATCACACCTCCGATTCATCTTCTGCCCGAAGGCTGCTTACATCAGAAACACCGTCCACCTGCTTGATTTCATCCAGGAGTAAATCCACCTGATCCGGATCGCGAAGCCGGAGCCTGTATGACAGGTGAGTTGCCTCAAGGCCGCTGCCTGATCGCTGTGAAGCAAGAACCGTTTTAAGGGAGTGTCTTTTCAGAAATTCCTGGAGATTGCTAAGCTGTGAAAGGGGAAGTACCCAGCGAAGGTTCAGGATCAGGTCATACCGCTGGCGAGCTCCAAAATTGGTGAACCAGATAAAAATAAGAACAAAAGCCGCAAAAAGAGTTCCCAATATAGCAGTGGTAAATTTTTGTGTTCCTGCTGCCATCCCGACAACAATGAGCGTGAGAATGTAAACCGTGTCGAGTGTATCGCGCAGGATATTCCTGAAACGAACGATTGCAAAAACAGCCAAAAGGCTGAATGCCGTTACCAGGTTATTATCTAAAACCATCATAACCAGGGAAACCGTAATAGGTATGATAATCAAAGAACTCACAAAATTTCTTGAATAGGAAAGGCCGGAATGGGTGTACATATATACCCATGCTATCAATTGGCCGCTCATATAAGCCAGCAGTAGCGCTAAACCAAGCGTGGGCAGGTCTGTTGGCAGCGGGGCTGTATCTCCAAATTGTAACCAGTCGTTCATTACAGAATCAAATTTTTATAAACGGTTATGCAAGTTCATATTTTCTGAATTCCAGTTTCTCAATGCTGTCAACATATTTGGCTGCCGATTGCTGACGAAGGTGAAAAAGCTGGGTTAATTCCTGAAGCCATGCCGGATAACGGTCCGTGAATTTCAATTCCAGAATCACGGTATCCCCAAATGTGGAAAGCGGTTTAGGTAATTCCGAAGTCAGTTTCAGATCGTGCTGGATGCTGCTTTGAACATTACGGTCAAATGTTACCCGAACTGCATTGGAATGTTCCAGTTCATAGGCTTCCCGTAGATAGCTTACATGCAGCACAGGTGAAGCCTGCAATTGATTCTGCAGGTAACAAAACTGCTCAAGTGCGTGCAGTTGATCAGGAATTTTATGCACAAGATGCTCGTATGTAGGGAGATGTCCGTTCAGCAAATCCTTCACATAACGCCGGTGAACCTGAGCCCTTTTTTTCCTGATGACTTTATTATAGCGCCGTTTGATCTCAAAAAATACCGGTGTCTCTTCATAATCATAATACCTGATGCGCAGTTTGTAGCGGTTCCTGTTCCCGTTAATGGTATCCTGATAAGTTTTAAGGAACTTAGAATCAAGATAAAGGCTATGTACTGGATAAGACAGGTTAGGCTGTGTTTGTCCGTAGGTATCGCAATCCAGGTAATTTTGGACAAAAAAACGAATCTGCTGTGCTTTAGCTTCGCTTATTCTGTATTTATGCTCAAATCGTTGTCTTTGTAATTTGTCTGTAATCATAACTCATAACAGCGTACAAGCATCACGAAGAAGCTTGATGAACATCTGTTCCCGGTTGAAAATATTTTTATATAGTCGACAAAAACGGCGTTTAACTTGTAGAATAACAAGAACTGCTGAGAGATAAAAGTATTTATATTATGAAATTTAGACTATCTGGAAAACATGGTATTTCTGTTCAGGTCAAATCATGGTTCACCTTCGTAAGCAGGTTCGATGCGGTGCATGGTTCTGGGGAACTACAGAAATACCATGTTTACTTTATCACACTGAGTTTTCCGGTTTCGGTGAACTCCTCGCTGACCAGCCGGTACAGGT
>RECI01000051.1 GCA_007694095.1 Balneolaceae bacterium
GCGTTAACTGATGTTGCGGAATACCCTTCAGAAACCGGGATCAGCCTGGGTTCCGCAATAGTTGTGGCGGGTACTTCATCCCTCTCTTTTTGCATGCAGGATAACGTTAATCCGGATAAAAACAGGGAACAGAGAAAAACTTTCAATTTAATATCCTTCACAGGTGATCTATTATTCTAAATAAAATTTCAGATTTGCCTGCAGACAGGTTGGTGGACATCGTTGGCCGTTGGGTCGATATTTCGAAAATTCTGGTTCAAACGTTTGAGATATGATTTTCTCACCTGTATCAAATGTCACATGTATTTGTTCTGATGTGATTTCACCAAAAAAATGTATACCTGAAAATATTTCCCCATTTTCAATCTCAATCTTCTGCGGGTCAATGCTATGCGCTTCAAGGGTAACAGAATAACTTTCGGGAAGCTCACCCGAGAGAATAACGGTAACCCCATCTGAGCACCCCATTTGTGTACAGTTTGGGTCCAGCAAATTACAGGCGAATAAAAAAAGTAAAACTACCCCTGAAAAAAAGGGCCCGATCATGCGATTCAGATTCATTGGACCACCTTAATATTCTTCATTGTTTACAATATAAGAAACACAGTGAAAATTTGGCACTAAACTGAATTCTATTAGTAAGGTGATCAGGTTTATTGTGGTAAAATACGGGAAACGAGTTACGTGATTCGAGATGCTGGATGCTGGATGCTGGCAATCACGTCGCGCATCACAGAACGCACATCGTGTATCGCACATCATATCGGGTTGATTTACGATCTACGATCTTTGATGTACAATGTACGATACTGTAGCCCGGCTCGTGCCTTAGGCATCCCGGTGGGGTTAAGCCGGAGGGGAAAACGATTGGAAAAAGAAAGTTAGCCGAATCAACGGGTTTGAAATCCGGGTTAAGTTTTCATAAAAAAAGGCTTCCAGTTATCCACGGGAAGCCTTTTTAGTGGTGATTGGGAAAACCCGGATTAATTGTTCACTTTCGGAAAAATGTCTTTATTTATTATAAAGATGAATGGAATTACATAAATCCAGTGTCGTATCAGTGAACCTATTGCCATTTTGGTATCCTCCTTAGCTCGCCTGTTTGAATTCTTCAATTGACGGTGCTTCCGGAAAATCTACCGGAATTTTTGTAACATTATGCAAGTAATTTGTCGTAGCTTTTTCTCCTACATTTATAATTACATCCACCAGGTTCTCTTTGGTATATCCGGCAGCAAAGAAGTTTTCAAGAACTTCATCAGTTACCTTTCCGCTGTTTTCTGCAACGGTTTTGGCTAGTTTCACAAGAGCGTCAAATTTTGCATTGAAAGGAGCCTCTCCAGTTCTCAGCTGTATGGTTTGCTCTTCTGTAAAACCGTTCATTTTACCAAGTGCCGTGTGGGCAGCCTGGCAGTAGGTGCATCCGTTTACCTGGCTTACAATGAGGTTCACGACCTCTTTCTCCTTATTATTGAGGGACGTTTTACCGTTTGCAAAACTCAGGTATCTGCCAAGCCCGTTATCAGAATAGGCATAGGTTGCGTAAATGTTCGGCACAAAACCGAGCTTGGATTTCAGATCGTCAAAGATCTTTTTGTTTTGTTCGTTTACTTCATCACGTTTTGGTACATCAAATGGTCTCATTATATCCTCTGTTTTGAGGGTTATTGTTTTTTCTGTACCAAACATCGCAATAAACCTGACCTCAATAAATGGCAGTACTACACGGTATATTGTCAATATTGCCCTATTGGAAGATTATGCCGCCGGTTTTTGAATTTGGTTGTAGTTATCCCGGTATGATTCTTAAAAAGTTTGCTGAATTGTGCCGGATCTGAATATCCCAGCTCATATCCTATCTCTTTTGCAGTTTTATCGGTATAATAAAGCATTCGTTTTGCTTCCATGATTACACGGTTATGAATCACCTGCAACGGGGTTTCTTCCGAGTATTTGCTAAATACGTTGGTAACGGTTTTGGGGGATTTGAACATGAGTTCAGCATATTCACTCACCGACTTTTTGGCTTTAAAATGCTCTTCAACCAGGATGTTAAATGTTCTGATAAGATCTATATCTGATTGTTTATCATCGCGTTTAAGGATTTGTTTCTTCGCCAGGCGTGTACACCTGATGATCAATCTCTTTAAAAGAATCCGCAGCATTTCTTCCTGGCTGCTATCTACTACGGAGAATTCTTCCTCCATCACCCCGAAAAGGGTTCTGAGACGGTTAATTTCATCTTTGTCAAGCTTTAATACAGGCGAACTATTGGAGCCGAAGAATAACAGTCCATTGCACGACACTTCACTGTCATATGTATGAACACAATAAAATTCCCTGTTAAAAAAAAGACTCTTCAGGTTTTGGCCTGAATTGTCAATATGGACTTTATGAAGGTAAGTGGTGCATAACAGGTGATCAGGTAAAAGTTCGATTTTCCGGTCGTCAATCATAGCCATTACAGGATGATTTCCATTATTCCAGATAAACATCATGAATTGTCCTTTATTCACATAATCTGCAGGAAAACCCTTGGCCAGTGTAAACCGCGCATCAATTTCGGGATTAGAAAACTCTTTCATGTTCGATGACCAACCATGGTTTTACCTATTACAAAAATACCTGCCTGCCCATGCCGCCGTTACTTCGCCAACATATTTGCTGTCTTTTTCCGACGATAGCAGGTGATCTGCATCATCCAGTGAAATAAAACTTTTCGGGTGCCTGGCCAGTTTGTAAATATGAGCGGCATTGCTGATGGCGACTGTGCGATCAACCGGAGAATGAAAAATCATCAACGCTTTTCCAAGCCTACGGATCGTTTCATCCATCTGCTGCTCTTTCAGGTCGTCGATAAACTTCTTTTTTACTTTAAAGGGGCGTCCGGCAAGCTGAACCGTTGCTTCACCTTTCGAATGAATTTCATCGATTTTATGATCAAAATGGTGTGTTACATGCTCCGGACTGCAGGGCGAGCCTATTGTTACGACTGCCTTGGATGACGGGATATCTCTTGCAGCCTGAAGTACAGCCGTTCCGCCAAGCGAATGACCGATCAAAATACCCGGCGGGTTTGTCAGTTCCTTCATTTTTTCAGCTGCTGATACCAGGTCACTCACATCTGAGGAAAACGTGCTATCGGCAAAATCTCCTTCACTTTCACCCAATCCTGTAAAATCGAACCTGAAAACAGCTATGTTTTTTTCAGTAAGCGCACGGCTGATATTGCCAGCTGCCCTCAGGTTTTTTCCGCAAGTAAAACAGTGCGCAAAAAGCACCGACTGAACGATGTCGCCCGAATCCGGTTCATCCAGCCGGGCTGATAGTTTATATCCCTCTTTATTTTCAAATTCAATTTTTTTGGTTTTCAAGTTGTTTCTCCCGTTCAGGTTTAGAATTCAGATTTATTAAATCATAATGAAAAGCAGTTTATTATACCAGTTCTACCACTATTTCAAT
>RECI01000076.1 GCA_007694095.1 Balneolaceae bacterium
ACAGTTCCACAGTTCCACAGTTTCACGATTCAACGATTCCACAGTCCAATGCCATCCCTTCGGAACAATTCAACTGTTTCTCCGCCCATCAGTTTCTCGGTTCTGCGGTTTACTATTCCCGCTACCCCTCTTTTTCAAAGATAATTCCCTGGGATATTGAAAGTCGCAGCGGCTGATCTATCTTGAGAGCCCGAATTGAGGGGGTGGAAACTGCAGCCGACCACTTCTCTGAATTTCTTACAGGAAAATCAAACTTCGTGGGAGTTACCTGGCGAGGTTGACCCTCCATATTGGCGAGGATAATAATCTCTTTACCGGTTACTTCATTTTTTCTGTAACCATAATATATTACAGAACCTTCTACGGGTTCACGGTATTTCAAAAAATCGTTTGGCCCAAAATTGTTATTCAGCCATGGATTCCGCAATCTGAATTGCCGCACTTTGTAATTGAAGGTTGATTTACGCGGTTCCATCGAGTCTGCATGCAAGTCTGGTTTACAATATTCATTCATATCTTCCATCCAGCTTGAAGCATATTCATTCAGTTTTCCGGTACTCCAGCTTTTCACCTCGAAAGGCGGATCAAAACTGTTGAGTAAAGTAGCCGTCAGATCAAGATTAAAATCGGTAGCCTCTATCAGATACTTAAGCGTTCTGGCAAATCTTCTCAGGCCGGCCAGCGAGTTAAAACCAAGATTTTTCAGTTTTTTAAAAAAGCGTGAGTTTCGAAACTCAATGCTGGTAATCTGCCACTCTGCGAAATGAGCCTCATTGGCGGCTATTTTGACGGCAAATTCCCTGTCTGTATTTCTGATGAACGTCCACGGAGTACTGGCGAGTGCGTGCATGAAATCCATGGGCACACCCGGTAAAAAACCGTTCATCAGAAGAGTGGTTGAGGGATTATTATAGGCACTTTCCATCACCATTTTGAGCGAGTTTCCCAGTAGATGGTTTACGTTTACTTTTATTGGGTCGCTCTCTGTTCCCCTGCGGAATGTATCGTGGTTGGCATAACCTGTTATCCATTTATTGCCGAAAACACATTGTTCCTTTAACCGCCACCATTTTGAAACCCAATAGGTATAGGTATAAGGATTATTATAGGCGAAAATTAACGGGCCCCACTGGTGCGGGTGTTTTTGTTGAAACGAAATATCCCGATAGGTGGAGGCAAGTTCCCAGTCATCGCGCGGCCATGGCCTGGCATCCTCAAAAATCATCCATGGTCTATACTTTACGCCTCCGGATTCAGCCTCGATGGCGCTAATTTCTCTCAGGAATTCATCATCAATATGTACAGTATCTGCTTCGGCATCATAATAGGTTATATCGTGAGATGCATCAATCCGAAGCCCGTCAATTCCCCAGTTCAGTTTACGTCTGAGCATCTCAAGAACTATAGCCCGCACAAGGGGATGTTTAAAATTGATGTTCAGGCCATACATATTTTCACCAGCAAAAAATTCTGGCGGCAACAGGGATTCAGCCTGTTTATCGGCGTGACCAAAAACAACATCAAGAATAATTTTTACAGGCCCGGTCGGAAAATTATGCAGAATCTCAATCAAGTTTAGCAACTCATGAGGCCTTCCTGTAGAAAGGATGGAAGGGTTTATGGCAGATGACCCAAAAAGGGGAACATCGTAACCCCAGTTTGTTACATTTGGTTTACGCAGGTGAATGGTGATTTCGGCCGTATTTTCTTTTAAATCCTGGATAAGGCTCCAAAACCGGTGTTGGTCCGGATGCTGGATAACCGGTTCAATCGGCATCAGCTCAACGCCATCGAAGGCGGCAAGATTTTTTTGATCAGGAGTGAGAGGAAGCCCTTTTGCCAGGTTCGATCCTGTTTGTTTAAAACGATGTGCAAGTTCCTGAAGAGTTCCCTCCATTGTGGACGTTCCAGTGTGTATTTCAAGCAGGTTTGTGGATGGAGGGATGCGATTATCACTTTTATCCCGGAATAAGTTGTCAAGTTTTACATAGTAGGGATGGTCTTTCCGGTTTTGTAATACGCTTTTCACATCATACACTTCTGCAGGTGCAAAAATGCCGTAGGGAAGCGACCAAGCCATGGGATCCAGGATAATTTTTTTACTGCCATCACCAGCTGTTGCAATAAACCGGTAAAAAGCGCCAAACCTGTTTTCATTACCGGCTGTGATCCCGTCTACAACAGCCATAATAAAATCATCTTCCCTTATGACCGGAAGCCTGAAATAATTCATATTACAGTGCTGATCCGGCTTGTCATAGATCAGTTCAGAAAGGGGTTGAAACAGTTCAATGGAGATGCTTTCGTAGTCGTTTAAACCGGGATACCATACACAAAATGTGGCAGTGCTGCCGACAACATGGGCGCCAAGATGTTCGGCAAGGATTTTTGCGTACGTATACGAGATGCCTTCGGCAAGATGTTTCCGTATAAAAAGGCGGAATTCTTCTGTCTTTTTTTGATTCAGAGTCGGGTTCATTAAGGACAAAATTCAGGTTATGCAGACAAGTAATATCTAACAAAATTTTTATACCGTTACCAAATGAATTTTATATTTCGATAAGATTTCAGCCCGGCAGATGATTGGATTGCTCATCCACACCTGCCCAATTCAGGTAGAGGGAGCGAACTTCAGAAATATGTTTCTCAAGGGTATCGAATTTCCAGCCGGAGGTATCAATGGGTGGGTGGATATGCGCTTTGCACAATCCAGGTTTTGTAACCAGGAAAGCCCCGGTACTAAGCTCACGGTTTCCCTCAAGGTATATGGGAACAATTGGATACTGCAGATCCATTGCCATACGGAACGGCCCTTTTTTGAACGGCCCGATAATACCCGGGTGTTTGCGGGAGCCTTCCGGTGCCATTAAAACCGAAAGTTTCTGGCGATGAATTCTTTTCACATTTTTTTGCAGGGTTTGGATAGCCTTCTCCGATTGTTCCCTGCGAATAAAAACCTGCCCGGTTAACCTGCCCAGGATCAGGAAAATAGGATTATACTGGAATTGCCATTTGGCTACGAAACGTACACGTGGCAGCCCCAATGCAAGTACGGTGAGCATATCGAGAGTGGAAGAGTGATTGATCACAAAAACAGCAGGAAAAGGGACTTTAGGTCCTGTATGGTTTTCGATTTTGAATTGAATTCCATTGATTACAAGAGTTGCCCTGGCTACAAGCGGGGCTATCTTTTCTACAACAAAATTACTGAACTTGCCAAACGTCAAAAGGAGGCCAAGCAGGATAATTGGTGTAAAAATTACCAGCATCAAAAAAAAGAAAAGCATCGAAAGGATACTTCGCGTGTATTCAAGTACACCGAATTGTTTTTGGCCTTGTGACATCAGGTGGTTTTGCGAAATTTTCGGTTATGTTTTAAGTGAAAAGTGAAAAGTGAAAAGTGAAAAGTGAAAAGTGAAAAGT
>RECI01000199.1 GCA_007694095.1 Balneolaceae bacterium
GAAGAAACGTTATATTTGTGATCCTGTTAACAACTTTGCTGATGAGCCCATTTTCTAAAAAAGAATATTACCTTCTGGCCATAATTTTTTTGATTGTAGCCATATCTGTGTTTGCATCCCGAACATACAGGCTATACTATCCCGGTGCTGTTTATTCTGAAAACGGAAGTGTGATTTTTTTATATGAGCAATCTTCACTTGAAGAACTTGCAGCAGTACTTGCAAATGACGATATAGGGATCAATATTAATGAAATGGTTTGGGCAGGCCAAACTCTTGGGTGGAGAAACTTCAGGCCGGGGAGGTATGAAATCAACGGTAAACTTTCCTATAATGATGTATTATCTAAACTGGCAAGAGGGCTTCAGGATCCCGCACGGGTTACTATTCTACCGGGAATGGATGCCGGACGTATGTCTCAAAGATTGTCATCGCAACTAAGGGCCGACAGTGCTGCCTTCAGAAGCTTATTTTCCGACAGTTCCGTTGTGGCACTTGAAGCCGGGTTGAGTGGTGAAGAGCTCTTTTCACGGATGATTCCCAACAGTTATGATTTTTACTGGACCACTACGGCGGATAACGTAGCGAGAAGAATTCTCACGGAATTCGACCGAACCGTCACTAATAACCTGGCTGATGAAATTAAAACCCATCCGCTTTCACTTGAAGAAATCATAATTCTGGCTTCCATAGTGGAATGGGAGGCCAGTCACAACGAAGAAAAACCCCGGATTAGCGGATTATACCTGAACCGTCTGAACAGGAATATGATGCTCCAGGCAGATCCTACAGTAAACTATGCCCTGGGCGAGAGGCGCCGATTGTTTTTTGAAGATTACCGGGTGGATCATCCCTATAACACCTACAGGATCCAGGGGCTGCCACCCGGTCCTATTACAAACCCGGATCTTGCATCTATTCTCGCAGTTCTTCGGCCTGAAGAACACGATTATCTTTTTATGGTTGCAACACCGGAAGGAAATCACCGGTTTTCCAGGACGTTTGATGAACACCGCAGGGCGAGTGAAGAATGGAGACGCTGGCTTCGGGAACAATACAGAATTAGGGACCAGCGGGAAAGGGAAGAGGACGGGTGAAGTGAAACAATCACTCTATACCAAGCCGTTCTTTTGCGCGGTTTGACAACCCGTTAATGTTGAGGTATTGATTCATTCGTTCACCATCAAAGCGTATCCTTACTATAAGTCCATTGTATTGGGTATCAGTTCGCATGGCACGTGAAAGATATTCAGGATTACCGGCAATTTCGAAATTTCTGAAAAGGTAATTCCCTGTATCAAAACCGATTTTGGAGAACCTGTCAGGCATTCTGCCAAAACGGGTTTCATAATCCTGCCTGAAAAAATTCTGAGCTGAACGGTCAGCAATATCACTGAATGACTGTGAATAATAAACCTCAAAGAAATTTTGCTGATATTCTGTAAGAGTAAAATTCTGCCATTCTTCTGTTCCCATAATAACCAGGTTACTTCCCATAGCTTCAAGGTCGTTCAGTAAGAGATTCATCATTGTTTGTGACGCCTGGCCGGAAAAGGGAGCATAAATTGCCTGGGATGGCGTAATATTTAGTGAATCGATTAAGGCGGCATCACGGGTAAATAGTTGTGTATATTCACTCAGGTCGTAACCAATAGGGGCAAAATTATCTTCAATAAAGTAGGTAATATTGGCGCCAAGCCGTTCTGCTTCGCGCTGGAAAGCCATTGCAGAAACCCTTCCCGCCATGCCTTGCTCAAGAAAAATTGCGATTCTGTTTAACCGTAACTGCTGAACAGCAAACCGCGCCATTTGCCTGCCATGCGTTTCAAGTGTAGGATTGAGCTGAAACGTGTAATTATACCCTCTGTTTAAATCATCGGCGTTGGCGAGGGGTGCCAGCATAGGTATCCTGTATTCTTCAGCTAGTTCAGCCAGCCTGATTGCAGGTTCAGAAAAGAGAGGGCCTACTAACGCACTTACACCCTTTGAGAAAACAAGTTCTTTAAAAACTGCCGCTGTGGTGTCGGGGTGTTCAGCAGAATTCCGGAATATCAGGTTTACTTTTTTTTCAGTATTCCGGCTATTGAAGTCATCGGCAGCAAGTAGCATTCCGAAATAAAGGTTTCTCGATATGGTAAAATCCGGATCATCCTCATCAAATGTGGGTAAAATAACACCGATATTATAGACGGTTCCAGGCGGGGCTGAAGGATAGCGAAAACGCACAGGCTGAAGGGTGACTGATGTTAATAACTCACGTTCAATTCTTGATTTTTCGGAGGAGTTGGCTGTCATTTTTACCAGCTCGGAAACCATGTGCCTGTAGACGGCCGGATCCAAAAATGAGCGTGACCGGTTTACCAGGTCGTACCGTATTGCTTGTGACTCAATCCTGTACAACAGGTCAAATCGTTGTTTTGCAGTTAAAAAATCGAGGACCTGGCCATAAAAATTCCTGGCATCAGCACGAAGGGTTCCGCGGCTGTTTTGGGCAATATTATAAAGATAATGCAGGCTTTTATCGTAGTTTTTCAGTCCAAAATGAGTTAATGCGAGAGAGTACTCAGCTTCGTGCCGCAAGGTTTCCTGTGTTGATTGAGCAGCCGATTGAAGAAATGGCAGGGCAAGTGAAAATTCAGACAACGCCAGGTAACTTTTCCCGGCAAAAAGGAATGATTGCTCATCACTGAGTCCGGAAAAAAGTTCTGCCGCTTCAGCATATTGCTCATTGTTGTATAAATCCATGGCCTCATCAAACGATTGGCCTGAATGGGTACTTACAAGCAATAAGAATAATGATAGAAATAGTAAAATAAACTTCATGACTTTTGTTTTAATAACGCTAAAACATGTAGTATACATCTAACCGTTTGTTCCGTGAGTTTTATTCCCATTCAATAGTAGCAGGTGGTTTTGAGCTAATATCGTATACAACACGGTTTACCCCTCGAACTTCATTGATAATGCGGCTGCTTACTTCAGATAGAAAACTGTTTGGGAGGTGAGCCCAGTCAGCCGTCATTCCGTCAACGCTCGTAACCGCACGGAGGGCAATCGTAAACTCGTACGTTCTTTCATCACCCATTACACCTACCGACTGAACAGGCAATAAAACGGCAAGCGCCTGCCATACTTTATCATAAAGCTGGTGGTTTTTTAGTGATTCGATAAATATGGCATCAGCTTCACGCAGCAGATCCAGTTTTTGTTTGGACAGGCCTCCCAAAACCCTGATGCCCAGTCCCGGTCCGGGGAACGGATGGCGGCGAATAAAATTCTCAGGGATGCCCAGCTCGCGCCCAACCCTGCGCACTTCGTCCTTGAAAAGCTCCCTTACCGGTTCTATGAGCTTCAAGTTCATTTTTTCCGGTAAACCGCCAACATTATGGTGGGACTTAATGGTTGCGGATGGCCCTTTAAATGAGATACTTTCAATTACGTCAGGATAAAGGGTGCCCTGGGCAAGGTATTTGAACCCATTTTCTTTGGAAATCGCATCATCAAATACGTCGATAAACGTATTGCCGATAATCACACGTTTTTTTTCCGGGTCGTCCACACCCTCAAGCCTCGAAAGAAATTTTTCGGATGCGTCGATTCCCTTAACCGGAAGTTTCAGGTGTTTTTTATATGTGTCGAGTACATCCTGAAACTCATTTTTCCTGAGCAGGCCGTTATCAACGAAAATACATTGCAGCTGGCTGCCGATGGCTTTGTGAATGAGTGTTGCCACAACCGTTGAATCAACGCCACCTGAAAGGGCACAAAGAACCCTGTCGCTGCCTACTTGCTGCCTTATGGCTTCGATTTCCGTTTCAATAAAAGAGGCTGGTGTCCAGGTTCCGGCACAACCTGAGATTTCCTTAACAAAATTTTCCAGGATCTGTTTTCCCTGCTCTGTATGTACTACTTCAGGATGGAACTGAACACCAAAAATGGGTTTATTGGTATGTTTAACAGCAGCTACTGGTGCATTGGAGGTATGGGCGATCACTTTGTAAGGATCGGGCAGTTTTATGATATGGTCGCCATGACTCATCCAGACCACTGAGCCAGAATTTACTTTATTAAGCAGGTCGGAAGAATCATCCACGATAATTTTTGCTCTTCCAAATTCCCTTTTTTCAGCTTTTTCCACACTTTCGGGTTCAATGGAATGGGCAAGTGACTGAAGGCCGTAACAGATTCCCAGAACAGGTTTTCCGAGGTCGAGAAAATGAAGATTCAAAACTGGAGCATCATTATCATATACACTTTTGGGCCCGCCCGAGAGTACGATACCGTTCGGGGGATGTTCACTGAATGTATCCACAGGAACATTATAAGGGTGAATTTCGCAGTAAACGTTCAGTTCCCGTATTCTGCGAGCGATGAGCTGAGTATATTGAGAACCAAAATCAAGAATGAGAATCCACTCATCATGATGAGTATGCATAAACTGTGTTTTTAAAAATAATAAAGTAATTATGTAACAGGCATCCCGATTTATACTGTCGGTTGCGGGAAATCAGGTATCATGAAGTATACTCGACTATGTTTTGCCTGGGTATCATCTTGAAACGTGTGGGAAATATGTTAACCGACCATTTCCTCATAATCGGTGGCCGAAAGCAGGGAATCAAATTCGGAGGGATCGTTCATTTTTATTTTTACCATCCAGCCTTTTCCGTAGGGATCGCTGTTCACTAATTCAGGATCATCTTCAAGTGCAGAATTTAATTCCGTTATTTCACCGGAAACGGGTGAAAAAAGTTCCGATACCGTTTTTACCGCTTCAATGGTGCCAAATACCTCATCACGGTCAAATTCTGATCCTTCCGGTTCAAGTTCGACAAACACGATATCACCCAGTTCACCCTGGGCAAAATCGGTGATTCCAACCGTTACAGTGCCATCGCCGTTGTCACGAACCCACTCATGTTCTTTGGTATATTTGAGGTCTTCAGGAAATTTCATAAGTCAGTTTTAATCATATTCCGGGTTAAATTTAAATGATTTTTCAAGGTATTGAGTATTGAAATCACCTGATAGGAAACCTGGATCATCCATTAATTGCAGGTGATAGGGAATTGTGGTTTTGACACCCTCAATCACAAACTCCTCGAGTGAACGCTTCATTCGTTTGATTGCTTCGATGCGTGTAGGTGCGCTTACGATTAGTTTGGCAATCATTGAGTCGTAGTTTGGTGGAATTTTATATCCTGCGTAGGCATGTGTGTCAACCCTTACGCTGCGCCCGCCGGGTATGTTAAACGTGGTGATGGTTCCTGCAGATGGCCGGAAATTATAAGCAGGATCTTCCGCATTAATTCTGCATTCAATGGCATGGCCACGCATTTTATACGGTTTGGTTCTTATTTTACCGCCTGAAGCGGCAACGATCTGTTCCAGTACCAAATCCGTAAATGTAATTTCTTCGGTAACCGGATGTTCAACCTGTATTCGGGTATTCATTTCCATGAAATAGAAATTGAGATCTTTATCAACAATAAATTCCACGGTTCCTGCACCTTCATAGTTGATAGACTTGCCGGCATTTACTGCAGCTTCACCCATTTTTTCCCGAACTTCCGGTGTCATTACCGGTGAAGGGGCCTCTTCCAGAAGCTTCTGATGCCTGCGTTGCAGAGAGCATTCACGTTCACCAAGATGAACCACATTCCCATGCTGGTCGCCGAGGATCTGTATCTCTATATGACGTGGGTTTATGATAAACTTTTCGATATATACCTCGGCATTTCCAAAAGCTGATTCAGCTTCATTGCGGCAAGTTACAAACGCACTTTTGAAATTAGCAGGTTCTTGAACCACCCGCATACCACGCCCGCCACCACCGGCTGTTGCCTTGATAATCACAGGAAAACCGATTTCTTCAGCGATTTTCTCTGCTTCCTGAAGAGTACTCACTATTCCTGCAGATCCCGGAACAACTGGTACATTATTTCTTACCATAGTAGCTTTTGCGGTGGCTTTGTCGCCCATGGTGCTAATCATCTCGGGGCTGGGGCCAATGAATTTTATATCATGTTCACCGCAAATTCGGCTGAATTCTGCATTTTCTGCCAAAAAACCATATCCGGGATGGATGGCTTCCGCATTGGTAATTTCGGCCGCGGCGAGTATGGAGGGAATTTTAAGGTAACTGTCTTTACTCGGAGGAGGGCCGATACAAACAGCTTCATCAGCGAATTTAACATGCAGGCTATTTTCATCAGCTGTTGAATAAACAGCTACTGTTTTAATCCCCATTTCTTTACAGGTACGTATTACCCTTAAAGCAATTTCGCCACGATTTGCGATCAGTATTTTATTAAACATAGATTGTTTAATCTTTTTTTATGATAAACAGCGGTTGATCGAATTCTACCGGTGACCCATTACTAACCATAATTTTTTGAATAATACCGGAAAATTCGGACTCAATCTCATTCATGATCTTCATAGCTTCAATAATGCATAAGGGCTGACCTTTTTCAATGTGATCACCAACTTTTACAAACGGATCGGAATCGGGTGATGGTGATTCGTAAAAAGTACCCACTATAGGGGATTTGATGATATCACCTTCAGTTTTTGAAACCGGCTCAGTCTGTCCCGGTCTTGCAGTTTCTGCGGGAGAAGGATTCGGATTCGATGCCGGCTGTGTTTGTGCAGGTACATGATATTGAACATGATGTGCAGCCGGGGTGTCGGATTGTTTCTTTACTTTAAGTTTGAAGTTTCCTTCTTCAATGGATATTTCATTTGCATCACTATCTGAAATCAGGTCAAGTAACTGTTTAACAAGTTTTAAGTCCATAACAGGTAATTTATTTTTTTATGATTATGATCTGACACGTTCAATGTAATTGCCGTTTCGGGTATCTACCTTTATTTTTTCTCCCTGATTAACAAAGAGCGGTACCTGTACCACGGCACCTCCGGATATCGTGGCAGGCTTGCTCCCTCCTTGTGCGGTATCTCCGCGAACACCGGGATCGGTTTCAATGACTTCAGCTTCGATATGATCTGGTGGTTCGGCATAAAGAATTCTTTCGTTTTCAACATCAACAACAAGGGTACAGACAAGGCCATCTGTAATATATTGTGACTTTTCAACACGTGATTTTTCAAGTGGAATTTGTTCGTAGGTCTCCTGGTGCATAAAAAAATACATATCCCCGTCGGCATAGAGAAACTGGTAAGGATGCCTCTCAATACGTACAGATTCAACATTTTCACCAGAGCGGTATGTTTTATCGATATTTTTATCGTTCTCCACCCCTTTTAATTTGGTTCGGACAAATGCCCCACCCTTGCCCGGTTTTACATGTTGAAACTCAACAATTGTATAAATCTCACCATCCACAATGATGTTCAAACCGTTGCGGAAGTCAGAAGTGTTAATTTTTGCCATAAATTTTTTTCAGTTAGTTTATCAAAATAACGCTGCTTCTGCTGTATAACAACCGGCATTTACGTAATCAGACTCCAGATGGTCGTTATCAATACAAGAGCAATTAAAATGGGAGAAATGTATTTAATTAGTATAATCCATAATGGACTAAAGTTACCATTTTCTACGTTTTTGTACCCGTCTTTTAGCTCAAGCAGAGCGTTTTCTGTTTTCCAGAAATATCCCAGGAAAATACAGATCATCAAACCACCCAAAGGCAGTCCGATTTCGTTAAAAATATTTACAAACACATCAATCAGGTACAATTCATATGATACAACTACGCTGATTACACCAACCAGGCCCCCAACGAGCCATGCAGATTTTTTTCTATTTAGTCCATGTTCATCAATCACGTATGAAACCGGCACTTCCAGCAGTGAAATGGATGATGTGAGCGCTGCAAGGCCAAGGAGTATAAAAAATGTAATTCCCATCAACAGCCCAATAATACCGCCAACGTTATGAAACATCTCGGGCAGAACATCAAATACAAGGGTTACACTGGAGAAAAGCGCGCCTGTTTCAGGGTTAAATATTTGAACACCGCCGGCTTGTGCAACAAACATGGCAGGAATTACGAGCAAACCTGCGATTACCGCAATGCCGATATCAAAAATTGTGACATAGGCAGCCGACTCTACAATATTTTGCTTTTTGTTGAGATATGACCCGTAGGTGATTAATGCGCCCATCCCAAGAGAAAGTGAAAAGAATGCCTGGCCCAGTGCAGACAATAGCAGATTGGCATCAATTGTGGAAAAGTCTGGTTTGAAATACATCGCGACCCCCTCTCTTGCACCATCGAGGGTGAGGATGTAGACTATCAAAATCACAAGTATAGCCAGAAGAACCGGCATCAGGGTTTTTGTTGCCCGCTCAATTCCCTTGCTTACACCCCCTGTAACCACAAGGATAGTGAGAAGCATAAAAAAGAGTGTAAAAATCGAATTTTTAAAACCGTTGCTTAAATCGCCCACATACTGAGCTGCTGCCTCAAGCCCAAGAAAATAAAAAATTTCCTCGAACACATAAGCAAGAGTCCAGCCCGAAATAACTACATAAAACGATAGGATCATTACACCACAAATAACCCCCCAATACCCGATTAAAGGCACGAGTTTGTTGCCGTTACTAAGCGCTTTGAAAGCACCAACCGGGTTTTTCTGGGTTTTTCTTCCGATCGCAAGCTCGGCGATCATTACCGGGAAGCCAACCAGGAGGCAGCAGACCAGATATATCAGAATAAATGCTGCGCCTCCGTTATCTGCAACCTGGGTAGGAAAACCCCAGATATTGCCAAGGCCAACGGCTGAACCGGCAGCAGCCAAAACAAATCCGAGTTTTGAGTTCCAGGAACCGCGTGGAGAATGTTGTGTTGTAGCCAATTTCGGTTTTTTCGTTAGGTTAATGAGAAAGCATTAAAATATTTCGTGAAAACTAATGTCGCAACTTTCTGAGCAATAATCCGCTTTGTGCCGGTATATCAGCCTTGCCACTTATAAAATTGAAAGATTGATGTGTGGCTATATTGTGATCAGCCATAACTTCCCATGTTCCGCGCGGCAATTCCTGCTCGTTTTGATGATATGCGTTTCCGTTGAGTATGATATAATAATCGTACACATCTGAAGTTGTGCCGCCAGAGACAAAAAAACTGAGCAGCAGCGGATCGCCATAGTAGTCGAAACAGATCTCTTCTGGAGCACATTTTCTCAGTGCCGGACTTTCTTTACGGATCTCTATAAGGCCCCGGTAATAATCGTAGAGACTGTTGTTTAGTTTTTGATGATGGAAATTGAGCCAGTTGGTTTCATTGTTTTTTTGATAGCTATTATGATCAATCTTCCCTTCATCAGGGTCTTCATATGGAGATTTCGCTATCACTTTTGACCGGGCAAATTCCTGGCCGGCGTGAATCATAGTGATTCCCTGTGCCGTAAACAAGGCGAGTGCCGCAAGTTTGGCAACCTTCATCTGGTGTTCATTCAGCTTTACATGGCTCACCATATCTTTCACAATTTGGTCGTGTATTTCCGGGTCGAGCCCTATCCTTATGAAATCGCCAAGAGTGTAACCATCATGGCTTTCAAGGTAGTTTACACTATGGTCAGATGAATTGTAAAGCCCGCCTTCCCCGTGATTCAGTGTCCCTTTCATAACATTCTCGAGGCGTTCACGACGGGTTTCATGCTGCCAGTCGGAAAAAATAAACCCCCGATCGTGAAGCGGGTCAGACCCTTTGATGCTGTTCCTGATCCGGTCGTTCCACGAAGTCCAGTCGTGATTTGAAAAGTGATGAGGCGAGTAGTAACCACCCCATGGTTCAGCAATTAAAACTGCTTTCGGGTATTTTTCATGTATTTTCTTTTTGATGACATCCCATGAATCGCGATCGAGCAAAGCTGCGAGATCAAAACGAAAACCATCAATTTTATACTCCTCCATCCAGTAGAGAAGCGAGTCAATAATCAATTTTCTTGCTACCGGGTTTTCTGATTTAAATTCGTTGCCGGTACCGCTCCGGTTCATAAATTTGCCATTTTCATCGCGCCGGAGGTACACATCGGGCATAAGATGGGTAAGCGGATTCATATCAAAAAGGGAGGTGTGGTTATATACCACGTCCATTAAAACTGTGATTCCTTCTTTGTGGAGGCATTTTACCACATTTTTGAATTCATCAACAGCCGCTGTGGTTTTCCCGGAAAAACGGTGGCTGAAATCGGATGCCATGGAGCTTTCGGGTGCAAAAAAGTATGAGGTCATGTAGCCCCAATAATTTGCCGAATATACATTCCAGGAATTCAGAAACCCTTCTTTGGTTTCAGTTCCATATGGGGGCTCGATATGTGCAAATTTTTGAAGTGGAAGAAATTCTACACAATTTATACCAAGCTTTTTCAGGTATACAATTCCGCCCTTTTGATCCGGATCAACAAATTTTTCGTAACAGGCTTTTCCTTTGGCTTCACTTGTTGGATGGGCTACGAGGTCTTTTAGATGTGTTTCATAAATGATAAGGTCCCTGAGATCATCCGGAAAAACATGATCAGTGTCTTCCCAGTCAAAATTGTGTTCGAAGATGTAGCTTCGGGCCTCCATCCTGTAATTATTTTTTACGGCAACATGCCTGCTGTAGGGATCTGCAAAAACTTTATCGGTGTAAGGTGATTCGGGCCGGTTTTTTTCTTCAAAAACAGCTTTATAACCGTACCACTTTCCGTTCAAATTAGCATGAACAGTTAGTTTCCAGTTTCCATGTTTGTCTTTATCCATAGGATGCATGGTATTCTCTTTACCCTCATGAGAATTGAACAAAACACAATACACCTTTTTGGCCTTGGGGCAGTGGAAGCAAAAGCTTGTCTTGTTTTTTCCAAGGGTAACCCCCATTTTTTGTGATTTAACAGCTTCTTTAATTTCAATCATTTGCTTCATGTAATGGGACTTCCGGGTTCAGCTTCAGAAGTAACAAAATGAAGCATGCCTTCGCTGTCTTCAGCCATCAAAACCATTCCTTTGCTTTCAATACCCATCATTTTTCTTGGAGCCAGGTTAACTACAACGCACACTTTCTTGCCAATGATCTCTTCAGGCTCATAAAATGCGGCTATTCCGGATAACATGGAACGGATTTCGAAGCCAAGATCAACTTTTATCTGTATCAGTTTGTTTGATTTTTTAACTTTTTTGGCTTCGATGATGGTACCGGTGCGTAAATCCAGTGATGCAAATTCATCGTATTGAATGATATTTTTAAGAGCCGGGAATGGGCTTTTCTGATCTGAGGATTCGGCAACACGCTTGTTTAATTTTTCGATCTGTTTTTCAATGAGTTCATCCTCAATTTTTTCAAAAAGGATTTCCCCATGGCCGATCAGCTGGCCGGCACTTACCAGATGTTCGTTTACATCCTGCCATTTCGTTGCCTCAGGAACCCCGATCTGGTTTCTTAGCTTTGCCATTTTACCCGGCAATACCGGTTGAAACATGACGCTGATGGCAGCACAAATCTGGAGGCATACGTAAAGTGTATTACCGCAGGCTTCGGGATTAGTATTCCGGGTTTTCCACGGTTCGGTTTCAGTAAAATATCGGTTGCCTATCCGCGCAAGCTGCATGGTTTCAATTATGGCTTCCCTGAATTTAAATGTGTTGTATGCCGTTTCAATTTTTACTTTCTGGATTCCAATCTGTTCAAGGGTTTCCAAATCGAGTGCACCCGGATTTGTAAGCATGGGTACTACCCCATTAAAAAAGCGGTGCATGAAACTGGTTGTCCGGAAAACGAAATTGCCGAGGATGTCTGCCAGTTCGCTGTTTACCCGGCTTTGGAAATCTTTCCACGAAAAATCGGAATCTTTGGTTTCAGGGAGGGTGGAACCCAGTACAAACCTTAGCAAATCGGGCTCGAATTCATCGAGGTACTCGTGCAGCCAGACCGCCCAGCCTTTTGAGGTGGAAAGTTTTTTCCCTTCAAGGTTAAGAAATTCGTTTGCAGGGACATTTTCCGGGACCACAAACTCACCATGCTGTTTCAGCATGGCGGGGAACATAATACAATGGAACACAATGTTGTCTTTGCCGATAAAGTGGACAAGTGATGTGTCCTCATCCTGCCAGTATGTTTTCCAGAGTTCCGGATTGCCTTGTTTTTCAGCCCACTCTTTTGTTGCAGAAATGTATCCGATTGGGGCATCGAACCAGACATAGAGCACCTTTCCTTCGCCTTCGGGAAGGGGAACCGGCACGCCCCAGTTCAGGTCGCGAGTTACGGCGCGCTCACCCAGGCCAGCATCAAGCCAGCTTTTGCACTGACCCATAACATTTGTTTTCCAGCCGGTTTTGGAAGCAAGCCATTCTTCCAGCCAGGGTTGGAAATCGCCCAGGGGAATAAACCAGTGTTCTGTTTCTTTTAACAATGGTTTATTGCCGGTAATAGAACTTACCGGATCAATCAAATCTGTGGGGGATAGCGATGTACCACATTTTTCACACTGGTCACCAAAAGCCTCGGGATGGCTGCACACAGGGCAGGTTCCCTTCACGTAACGGTCTGGAAGAAACATGGCAGCTTCTTCATCATAAAATTGTTTCTGCACCTTTTTGGTAAACACCCCCTGTTCATGAAGCCTGAGGAAAAAATCTTGTGACGTTTTGCGGTGGGTCTCAGAACTTGTCCGCCCGTAATAATCAAAATCAATCCCGAATTTTTCAAATACTTCTTTATTGCCGGTGTGGTAGCGTTCAACAATTTCCTGGGGGGTAACACCTTCTTTTTCTGCCGCGATGGTAATGGGTACACCGTGCTCATCAGAGCCGCATATATGTATGATATCCTTGCCATTGAGCCGTTGAAACCGTGTATAAAGATCTGATGGCAGATAAGCCCCGGCAAGGTGGCCAAGATGAATAGGCCCGTTTGCATAGGGCAGGGCCGATGTAACTAAAATTCTTTTCGACATATAATATGCTTCAGGTATATGAGCGCGCGGAAATTAACACATAAGCATCAAATTTACCAATTCATCTGACAACTTGCTGTGGGAAGTTTAACCGGATTCCTTCATCAAAAACGCGTAAAGTGCCACTCCGGCTGCTACCGACACATTAAGGGAATGCTTCATTCCGAACTGGGGAATTTCAACAGTTGCATCAAGATGATCAAGCAATTTACTGTCGATGCCGGTTACTTCGTTGCCAAGAATCAGACAAACCGGATTGCCGGTGGTTTCAAGATCCCGGATCAATATGCTGCTGTCTGTCTGCTCCAAACCTAAAACCAGGTAACCGTTTTTTTTTAGTTCGCTGATCGCTGCAATTTCGTCGTCAATTTTTTTCCAAGTGACATACTCTTCCGCACCTATGGCTGTTTTTGTTATTTCAGACCGCGGAGGCACGGGAGTGAACCCGGAGAGCCATAACTCCCTGATACCAAACGCATCCGCACATCGGAAAACAGCACCCACATTATGCAGGCTGCGGATATCGTGTAACCAGAGGATAAAGGAATCCTTTAGCGGAGAGGACCGTTTCAAATTTTGTTGAAGAATCTCTTTGGTAGTTAGCTTTTTCAAATTTTATCCGCTGTTCCAGTTGGTTTCAGGTGCGTTATTGAATGATCAGATTTACCTTGCTGGCTCCTAATTTAGAAATAGTGGCCATAGAGTTAAACTTTTTTTTGCAACAGGAAATTCATCCATAGATATTTACATCTAATTGATATATTTACCGTTTAATAAAATGGGGGACCCAATGGTTGTTGTGTTTAAAAAAATTTCTTTAACCCGGGCTTTTTTGTTTTCCATGTCTTTTTTGGCCTGGTACTGCCCTGCAAGTCTGCTTGTAGCACAGGAGCCGCTGCTTTCAGCAGGACATTATTTTACCGAAGAGGAAGGAGCTGCATTTCTATCTGAAATGCGCCAAAGCTATCAAACCATTGAGCAATGGGAAGTGAGAAGTGAAATGATCCGGAAGAGAATTCTTACCGGTTCCGGTTTGGATCAATTTCCGGAAAGAAACCCGCTAAACCCGGTTTTTGGTAAAAAACGGATGTATGATGGCTATTTCGTACAAAATGCCGGGTTCGAGAGTCTTCCGGGTGTTTATGTTACAGGCAGTATCTATGCTCCGGCTGATCCTGGTGAAGCAGCACTTCCCGGTATTTTAAGCCCTCACGGGCATTGGACGGAACCCGGAGAGGTGGGCCGATACCGCCCGGAAGCACAAAAACGGTTTGCAGCCATGGCACGCATGGGTGCTATTGTATTCGCTTTTGATATGGTTGGTTACGGTCAGTTAGCTGAAATCGGATGGGAACATCACCACCCCGATGCTTTCAGGCTGCAGCTTTGGAATAATATTCGGGCCTTGGATTTTTTGCTTGAACTGGGTGCCGACCCGGAGAGAATTGCATCAACCGGTGCGTCAGGCGGTGGCTCACAGACATTTTTTCACACCGCCATTGACAGCCGCATTTCAGTATCTGCTCCGGTTGTGATGGTTTCTGCTCACTTTTTCGGTGGTTGTGTTTGTGAAAGCGGCATGCCTGTTCACAGAACAGAAGAATTTCAAACCAATAATGTAGAAATAACCGCCCTGGCAGCACCACGTCCGCTGCTGCTGGTTTCTGTTGGCGGCGACTGGACCCGGAATACGCCGGATGTTGAATATCCCCACATCAAGCACATCTATCAATTGTATGGCGTGCCGGATAATGTTGAAAATGTCCATTTACCGGATGAAGAACACGATTATGGTGTAAGTAAACGGAGGGCTGTTTACCCTTTTCTGGCAAAACACCTTGGATTGGACCTGTTAAAAGCAGTAAACCATGACGGGAGCCTGAATGAGAAAGGAATCGTAATTGAAACCCAGGAAACACTCTATGTTTTTGATGATCAAAATCCTCTCCCGGAACACATTGTGAGGCATAATGAGGATATACAATGGTGATTTACAGGTAACATTTACCTTGGTGGGGTTTTATGATCCGTATTGATTATTTCAAAATTATGGCCATCGAAAGAGAACATTTCAAAAATGAAACATGTTAGCCTGCGTTACAGATGTTGATTTAAATCTTGAAACCCAAGCCTGATATAGAATAATTGCTGGACGGGTTATTAATCGAAAAAAAAGTCCTGATGAATATTAACGGTAAAGCTCGTGAAAACAGAACATTTGATGCCATCGTGATCGGATCGGGAATAAGTGGCGGATGGGCTGCAAAGGAATTGTGTGAACGCGGTTTGAAAACTATCGTTCTTGAGAGAGGGCGTCCGGTAAAGCACCGCAAAGATTACCCTACAGCCGGAAGTGATCCCTGGCATCTTGATTATCGTGGAAGGATTCCCCAGGATGATATTGACCGAAACCCGATTGTTGCCCGGTGTTATGCCTATAATGATGCCACCAAACATTTTTTTGTGAAGGACGAGGAGCATCCCTACATCCAGGAGAAACGGTTCGACTGGATCCGTGGTTACCAGGAAGGGGGGAAATCCCTGATTTGGGCCCGCCAGGGACAGCGATGGAGCCGTTATGATTTTGAAGGCCCGGCCCGGGATGGCTACGGGATAGAGTGGCCAATCACTTATGATGAACTGGCTCCATGGTACAGTCGTGTGGAGACCTTTGTGGGATGGTCAGGGAATAAAGACGGACTGGACCATCTTCCGGACGGCGAGTTTCTGCCCCCTTTTGATATGACGTGTGTTGAAAAACACATCAAAGGAAAAGTTGAGGCGGCTTTTCCGGGGCGCCATGTTCTTCACGGACGCTGCGCACATCTCACGGAAGTGAAACCAATTCACCGTGAGCAGGACAGGGGCCAATGCATGGCGCGTTACCTGTGCTACAGGGGATGCCCGTATGGTGCATACTTCAGTTCGAATTCATCAACTCTACCATGGGCAGAGAAAACGGGTAATCTCACAATACGTACACATGCAGTAGTTGAATCGATTATCTATAATGAAGCATCCGGCAAAGCTTCAGGAGTACGGGTAATTGATGCAATCACGAAAGAAGTTTCCGAATATTATGCGGAAATCATTTTTTTAAATGCCGCTTGCCTGAATTCAAACCTAATTCTCCTGAATAGCAGATCGAACCGTTTCCCGAACGGGCTTGGCAACGATAACGGCTTGCTTGGCAGATATATCGCCTTTCACAATTACCGTGGTTCACTTACGGCAACAATCGATGGTTTTGAAGACCAATATTACTACGGAAGAAGGCCAACACAACCGATTATGCCATCCTACAGGAATGTGTACAGTCAGGATTCCGACACCGATTTCCAGGGAAAATATCTGATTGCATTCGGTGCTGCACGATCCGGCTGGCAGCGCGGGGTGAGGTCGGAAAATATCGGCATTGATTTGAAGCAGGAGGTTTCAGAGCCCGGCAGCTGGGGTGTTTTTATGATGATGCAGGGTGAAACGGTGCCAATATATGATAATCATGTGAGGCTTAGTGAAACTGAAAAAGACCCTTGGGGGATTCCGCAGCTGATAACTTCAGTAGATTATACTGCTAATGATGAGAAACTGATACAGGATTTTCTTGAGAGCGGCGCCGAAATGATCGAGGCAGCCGGTGGTAAAAATATCATTCAAAATGATGATGGAAGGGCGCCAGGGTTGGATATCCACGAGATTGGAGGGGCAAGAATGGGCAAAGACCCCGCTACATCTATCCTGAACAACTGGAACCAGGTACATAACTGTAAAAATGTATTTGTAACGGATGGTGCCTGTATGAGTTCGGTTGCGATCCAGAATCCATCACTCACCTTTATGGCTCTCACGGCTCGGGCAGCAAATTATGCGGCTGATGAACTTGCGAAAGGGAATCTCTAATTTTTTTTCACGAGTATCATGATGAATTGTTTGAATGAGGCAAATAATGTAAACCGGGGCGACGAAAAAGGGCAATGATTTCCTGCGCGTTGTTGGCCCGGAATCTTGGTGAGAAATCCGGGTTAGCTTTTTGTTTTCGTCAGGTTCAGGTCAACAGGTCCGAAACCGCGGATGTGTCCAATCCAAGTTCAGCGGCGCATCGGTAAAAAAGTTCTTTCTTGTAATTTTCCAGCTGGCCGTATTGCCCGGTAATGATGTCTGCAATAGTACGGTTGCTGAGAACAAAATTTGCGGTTTCGGCACCATATACCTCCGCAATTTTATTCTTTACCGGGTCGAAAAAAACCTTTCGATGCTCTGAGATAGCTTTCTTGTCAGAGATGATTTTACGATGCTCTTCCCTGGTGAGTGGTTTTTGTGCCGGCTGCGATTCGGATAAGCCAAGATCATTCGCTTCATTTCTGCCATCTTTCAGCAAACTGTTAACCTGATTTGCGTATTGACTGGTTTTAATTTTTTTATAAATCCCTGTCATACTCTGCCACTCAACCCCGCTTGAAGCATTTTTTGCAAGGGTTGCAAGACTTTGTTTATTGATAAGCTGGAAGTCGGGTTTGTTATATTTTCTGGCAAGGTCATGCCGCCAGGTGACCAGCTTTTTGTAAATGTGCCATTCCACCTCATTGAACTCCCGCTTGTCTTTTTCTTTGATGATATGGTTGTTGGCTATATTACTGTAATCAAGGGTTTCCAGTAACCTGTTCTCCTCTTTTATCCAGCTTTCTGCCGGTTTACCGGCTGCCATACTTTTGAGGGTTTTTTTAAGTTCCGGTAGATGAAGTACGTCATTGGCGGCATAGCTTATTTGTTTTTTCGTTAGTGGACGCGTATACCAGTTGCTGCGTTGTGATGATTCACCCGGATCTGTATCAAGTACTTCGATCAATAGGTTTGTAAGCGACATTGCCGGGTAATTCAGCAGCCGTGATGCAATATCTATATCATGGAGGTTCATTGGAAAACATCCTATTGAATGCAGCAGACGAAGATCTTCATCAACCGAAAAGCATATCTTAGTGATATTCCTGTTTTCAAGGACCGGGAAAATTTCAGAGATATTGAGTTTTCTGCTTAAGGGATCAACCAGGTAACAGGTTTCACCATCAAAAACCTGGATAAGGCAGAGATTAAATCCAAAACGGTAGTAATTTTTATCAAACTCAAGGTCAAAGGCAATTTCAGCCTTTGAACTAAGCTGGTCAATACAAAGTTCTAATTCATCAGAATTACTGACTAATTTTATTGGGATATCCATTTGTTTATCAATAACTTTTTAGCATAAATGGCTAACTTCAACAATCATCAATTACGTTATCGATATTCAAATCCCTGAAATCAGTTATTCTGAAATCGGCCTGCGTTAAATCCTGGTTCCCGGAGTTTGGATTCATAAATCCTATACATTTCATTCCGGCAGCTTTGGCAGCGGTAACACCGTGATTTGAATCTTCAATTACCAGGCATTGTTTGGGCTCAGCATGGGCTAGGGCGGCAGCTTTAAGAAAAATCATTGGGTGCGGTTTTGATTTGGGCAATTCGGCTCCACTGACAATATGAAGAAAATAGGTTCTGATATTCAGTCTCCGGAGTATGAATTCGATTTGTTCCCGCGAAGATGATGAGGCAAGTACCAGTTTTTTCCCCGATTGAAAGAGAGACTTGATCAATTCCTTAACACCATCAATTACAGGCAGCATTTTTAATGTTTTAAGATACCGGATGTACCGCTCATGATTTGTATGTGTGATTTCAGCAGGCGATATTTCCAGTTGATTTGCTTTGATGATCTCTGTCCACATTTCAACTGATGAAGTACCGGTGTAGGTTTTATGCTGGTCGTCTGAAATATTCAGACCGAGTTCGGTAAATATTTCCTTTTCTATTTTTCGGTGAACAGGTTCACTGTCGATGATAACTCCATCCATATCAAAAATTACCGTGCAAATACCAGCCATTTACAATTATTTGTCGATGTCGAGCCTGTTTTTTCTCTTTACAAGTGTAAGGATTGTATATTCTGCAACCAAATCATTTTCACTGTTGGTAACTTCCACATCCCACCAAACCATACCGTAAGGCTCTTTATCAGTTTTTCTTTGCTGACGCCTTGTTTTTCGTTTTACGATCAGTTTGGCGCGAATTGAATCGCCCGGAGCAACCGGAGCCAGGAACCTAAGGTCTTCCAGCCCGTAATTCAGCAAAACCGGTCCCGGATCCGGATGTACGAACAACCCCGCTGCTGCCGAGAGAACAAAATAGCCGTGAGCCACTCTTTTTTCAAAGAGCGATTTTTTTGCTGCCTCTTCGTCAAAATGAGCATAAAAATGGTCACCGGTTAAATTCCCGAACTGCACCACATCCTCTTCGGTTACCGTGCGTGGGTGGGTTGTCAGAGCCTCACCGATATTCAACTCTTCAAAGTACTTCTTAAACGGATGAACGGTGGCCTCTGTGGTTTCGGCGCCTTTGATATATTGACCTGCAATATTCATCAGTGTTGTCGGCGAACCCTGGAGGGCAACCCGCTGCATGTAGTGAAGTACTGCCCTGGCGCCGCCAAGCTCTTCACCTCCGCCTGCCCGTCCCGGCCCGCCGTGTACGAGCGAGGCAATGGGTGAGCCGTGGCCGGTAGATTCCCCCGCACTATACCGGCTGATCACCATAAAACGTCCGTGATAAGGAGCACACCCATGCGTTATTTGCCTGGCAATCTCATCATCGGCTGTGAACAGGGAGCCCACAAGCGAGCCATCAGACTTGTTGGCAATTACTACTGCTTCTTCAGCTGTCTCATATGGCATGATGGTGGTCATAGGACCGAAAGCTTCGATAGTATGGATCTCACTAACTTGTACCGGTTGATGGCAAATGAGAACACGGCAACCGGCAAAGGCTCTGTCTGATATGCCCTGGGAGTAAACTGTATCTGTAATATCTCTCAGTTGCTGAAGTTTGCTTAGGAAACGCTTCTGCTGTAATTCACCGGCAAGCGGGCCCATCGTTGTTTCTTTATTGGCCGGATCGCCGATAACGGTTCTTTCAAGGCGTTTTTCCAGTGCTTTTGCCACATCATCAACCCTCTCTTTCGGCACAATAACACGGCGAATGGCAGTACATTTTTGGCCGGTTTTGGCCGTCATTTCGGAAGCCACCTCTTCGATAAAAAGCCGGAATTCTTCCATATTAGGTGTCACGTCCGGGCCGAGAATTGCAGCGTTGAGCGAATCAGCTTCAAGATTAAAACGAACATTATTTGCAATGATATTGGGATGGCTTTTTAGCTTCAGACCCGTTTCGGCAGAGCCGGTAAAAGCAACAGAATCCTGGCTTGTTAGGTGATCAAGAAGGTCGCCCGGTTTATCGGCTGCAATAAACTGAACGGCACCCTCGGGCAGAAGGCCGGAATGGATCATATCCTGAAAAACGGCATGGGCAAGGTATGATCCCAGCGGTGATGGTTTGATGATGGATGGTAACCCTGCAATAAAAGCGGGAGCAAGTTTTTCGAGCATGCCCCAAACGGGGAAATTGAACGCATTGATCTGAACGGCAACCCCATGGCGGGGAACACAAATGTGCTGCCCTGAAAATGTACCTTTCCGCGAAAGGGTAACCGTGCCGCCTTCCACATGCCAGGGCAGGTCGGACAGATTTCTGCGTGCCTGGCTCGAAATACCAAACGCCGTAATGATGCCGCCTTCAATATCAATCCAGGAATCTTTGCGGGTAGCTCCGGTATGGGCCGATAGTTCATAATACCTTTCTTTTCGTTCAAGCAGGTATTGTGCCAGGAATTTGATAATAAATGCACGCTCGTGTATGGTTAACGAACGGAGCTTGGGCCCACCTGTCTCTTTTGCATAGTTGCACATGGCACGGTAATCGGGATCAGATTCTATCAATACTGCCACCGTTTTGCCGGTAACCGCGCTAACCAGCTCAACCGGTTTGCCTTTATTAATCCATTTACCCTGAGAGTAGGTAGTTACATTCATACTTTGGCGGGATGTTTCTAATCTCTACTTTTCACTTTTCAAATAAAGGAGATTGTCATTAATTCAGAAAGGTAGAAAAAATATGCAACTGTTCTAAAATGAACAGAAAAACCGGTTTTTTTAAAGATTTTAGTGTAATTATTTAATATGAATGTATCCTAAGGCCGCAAAATGGTATTTGGCAGAAAATTTTTGGTGATTGCACACCGGGGGGCGAGTTTTGATGCCCCTGAAAACACAATGGCAGCATTTCATCTCGCCCACAGATTACAGGCAGATATGATAGAACTGGATGTTCAGCTCTCTTCAGACGGAATTCCTGTTGTATTTCATGATTCAAAACTGGACAAAAAAACCAATGGAACAGGGAGAATAAGTAACTATTCTTTGGAAGAACTGAAAATGCTGGATGCTGGCAGCTGGTTTTCTGATGCATTCGCAGGGGAACGGATACCAAGATTGGCTGAAGTGCTTAATTGGGCTAAGGACAAAATACTGGTAAACATTGAAATAAAACCAGAAGCGGTATCTGATGACGCAAAGGATGGAATCGAAAAAAAAACGACTGTACTGGTTAAAGATTTTGGGATGGAAAATGAAGTAATTATTTCCGGTTTTGATTACAGAACCATCAGGAGGGTCAAAGAATTTATGCCTGCTGTACATACAGGGCTGCTTTATCACAGGGAAGTATCAAAAGGTTCTGATTATGATAAACTTGTGCAACAAAACAAGGCAGATTTTTTCCATTGCAGCTGGAGGGAGATAGGTGAGAGACAGGCAAAGTTATTAAACAATGCAAATGTTCCATTTTTGATCTATACTCTAAACAGTACAAAATTAATGAAAAAGATGATCCGCATCGGAGCTTCCGGAATATTTACCGATAAACCGGGTTTATTGCGTCGTTTGATCAACAATGAATAAGTATTCAAAATGCATTGCGCTAAGCGCTTAGCGTATAAATAACTGTACGATATTCACACGTTTTTACTTTGACTAATAATTTATCACGGTTTTGCATAAGTTTTTTCAGAATTTTTGCTTTTGGTTTGAATAGGATGAACCAGCCTGCTATTTTCTCTTTTCACCAACTAACTCCACACGTTTATGTCAACAAAATACATATTTGTAACAGGCGGTGTTACTTCTTCTCTTGGTAAAGGAATTATTTGCGCTTCACTTGGGCGCTTGTTGGTATCAAGGGGGTTAAGGGTTACCATCCAAAAGCTGGATCCATATATTAATGTTGATCCCGGAACAATGAATCCCTATGAACACGGAGAGGTTTATGTAACGGATGATGGCGCTGAAACAGACCTCGATTTGGGCCATTATGAACGGTTTCTCGGGATTCAAACTTCCCAGCAAAATAATGTGACTACAGGCAGGGTGTACTTTGATGTAATCATGAAAGAGAGAAAAGGGGAATATCTCGGTAAAACGGTGCAGGTAATCCCACATATTACAGATGAGATCAAAAGCCATGTGCTCGGTCTCGGCCAATCCGGTAAATACGATGTGGTAATTGTTGAAATTGGCGGAACCGTAGGCGACATCGAAAGTTTGCCGTATATCGAAGCAATGCGCCAGCTTCGATATGATGTGGGCAGGATAAATACACTTTCTATACACCTTACACTGGTTCCGTACCTTGCTGCCGCAGGCGAATTAAAGACAAAGCCAACACAACATTCTGTGAAAACACTCTCCGAAAGCGGACTCAGCCCCGATATTTTGGTATGCCGTTCCGAATATCCGCTCGATACATCCATTCGACGGAAAATTGCTCAATTTTGTAACGTTGCTATTGAGGATGTAATCGCATCTCTCGATGCAAAGAGTATTTATGAAGTTCCCCTTCTAATGCTTGAAGAGGGTTTGGACAGCCGGGTAATCGAAAAGCTGAATCTGCCGGCAAAAAATGCAGACTTGGAAGGATGGCGGCAATTTGTAAACAAAATCAAATATCCTGTTAACGAAACCACGATAGCACTGGTTGGTAAATACGTTGAGCACCACGATGCGTATAAATCTATTGTTGAAGCATTGATTCATGGTGGGGCAATGAACGATACAAAGGTGAATATAAGATGGATACAGTCTGACTATATAAATAGTGAAAATGTACAAAAAACCCTTGGAGATGTCTCCGGAGTACTTGTAGCACCCGGTTTTGGTGATCGTGGGATTGAAGGCAAGCTATCCGCTGTAAAATTTGCCCGTGAAAATAAAATACCATTTTTTGGGATATGCCTTGGAATGCAGTGCGCCGTGATTGAATTTGCCCGTAATTGTGCCGGAATGGAAGGCGCCAACAGTACAGAATTCGATGAAAATTGTGATTTTCCGGTCATAGATTATATGCCTGATCAGCGTAGTATTCAGGAGAAGGGCGGTACCATGCGGCTCGGAAAATACGAGTGTAAGATTACAGGGAATACAAACTCCCGGCGAGCATATAGTACTGAAATAATTGAAGAACGACACCGGCACCGGTTTGAACTAAATAACGAGCTGCGGCAGCAATTGATGGATCATGGATTAATGATTGCAGGAATTAACCCTGAACGTGATTTGGTTGAAATTATCGAAATTGAAGACCATCCCTGGTTTGTGGGTGTTCAATTTCACCCTGAACTGAAAAGTACCGTTGCAAATCCACACCCATTGTTTGTTGACTTTGTGAAAACAGCCAAAGAAATTTCCGAACAGAAAAAAACGACCAACACAATACAAAAACAACCCATTTAACATTGGCTACTGCGATTTACGAAAATATTCTGCGTAACAGGGCTTGTGCCATTATCATGAGTGATAACTGGATATTGCTGGCGAAGCAGCGGGCACCTACCCGTAAAGGGCCTATCTGGATGCCTCCGGGCGGCGGTTTGATATTTGGAGAAACACTTCAAACCGCCCTGAAAAGGGAAGTATTCGAAGAAACCGGTCTTTTGGTAGAGCCCGGTCGCCTGCTTTGGATTCATGAATTCATTGAAAAGCCTTACCATGCCATAGAGTTTTATTTCGAATGTTCGGTTGCAGGTGGCGCTTTAAAGCTGGGAAGAGATCCGGAAAGGGACTCCGATGACCAAATTCTTCTCGACCTGAAATTTATTTCATTTAAGGAATTAGCATCTCTGAATGTATATCCGCGTTTCCTGAAAAATGGAATCATTAAAGATGGTAAAATGCCATTTCATCTCACGCACGTGATTTCAGATGCCGGTGTTTGAAATTATACATGATTCTCTCCGGTTATGTGATACGATATGTTCAGGCATTAGTAAAAAATTATCCTGATGTGATGCGTGCAGAAACATTATTTGTAACATTAATCCTGGTGTTATTTATGTCTTGTGCTGAATCCGGCATAGACAATGGCTTCATTATTCATAACATAAATGGTTATACGTTCAACTCTGCAGGAGAACTCAACAGATTTGAAGCGATAGGAATTAAAGATGGAAGGATTGTTGAAACCGGTACTTCTGCATTGTTGTTTCAGAACTATCCCGGTTATCGGCTTGTTGATGGTGAAGGCAAATCACTGCTCCCCGGCCTGATTGATGCGCACGCGCATGTGATGGGACTTGGAGTGAGGGGACTTGATCTCAACCTTGCAGGTATCCGCTCCCTTGAAGAGAGCATTGAAGCCGTCCGAAGGTTTGCTGCGGAAAATCCCGACAGGGAGTGGATCACCGGAAGGGGGTGGAACCAGGTACTCTGGGGAGAAAATGAATTTCCGGCAGCATCTGATTTAGACCGTGTGGTTCCCGACAGACCGGTGTACCTTACCCGCGTAGATGGCCACGCCGCTTGGGTGAACAGTGAAGCCCTGCGGCTTGCAGGTATAGATCAAGACACACCAAACTTGCAGGGAGGCGTGATTATTCGCGATGCTGATGGAGCAGCAACGGGCATTTTTGTAGATGCGGCTATGAGATATATTCTTGAGGTAATCCCGGACAAAACCGCTGAAGATTATGAGCTTGCACTGGAACTGGCTCTAGAGGAAATGGCCAGGTATGGAATCACATCTGTTCATGATGCAAGTACGGATGTAGATGAATGGGCGCTTTACAGGATGTTTGCCGATTCGGGCAAATTAACTGCCCGGATCTATGCTATGGTGGCCGGCACCGGGGCTATATTTGACGAAATGGCCAAAGAGGGGCCCATTCGCAGCTACGCTGACGATTTGTTAAGCCTGAGAAGTGTTAAAATCTCAGCTGATGGCGCACTTGGCAGCCGTGGTGCCGCTCTCCTCGAAGATTATCATGATGACCCAGGGAATAATGGCCTTCTTTTTTATACTCAAGATGAACTGAACGCTATGGTGCTCAAAGGTGCATCGGCAGGCTTCCAAATGAATATCCATGCAATTGGTGATGCTGCAAATCGCCAGGTACTGAATGCTTTCGACCATATCAACCAGAAACTGGATAACCAGGATCTAATGCGGCACCGAATAGAACATGCACAGGTTGTAGCTCCCGCAGATATACCGAGATTTGCAGAACTTGGCCTTATTGCATCAATACAGCAAATCCATGCAACAAGTGATATGAACATGGCCAAAGACCGCGTGGGACCTGAACGAATGAAAGGTGCATATGCCTGGCAGTCATTTCTCGACCAGGGTACTATTATTGCCGGTGGTTCCGATTTCCCGGTGGAACATGTAAACCCGTTTTATGGACTGTATGCTGCAGTTACCCGGCAAGATCATGGCGGCATGCCACCCGGAGGCTGGTACAGCGAGCACAAAATGAGCCGCATTGAAGCCTTGCGGTCATTCACGCTTGATGCGGCATATGCAGCATTCCAGGAAGATGTGATTGGAACTCTTGAAACAGGCAAATGGGCGGATTTTATACTGATTGACCGAGATTATTTTGAAGTTCCAGCCGATGATATCTGGAAGATCGACGTTCTGGAAACCTGGCTTGCCGGTGAAAAAATTTTTTCTGCAAACTGATGCTGATCCGAATTGAACAACTAAACCCGATCATTGGTGACCTTTCAGGTAACACGAAATTGATTCTGCAAGCTCTTGAAAAAGCAGAACTGGACAACGTCGGGTTGCTGATTTTACCGGAAATGGTGGTAACGGGATACCCTGCCCAGGACCTGCTCGAAAACGATTCTTTCCGAGATGCGTGCTACGATTATAACGGGCGTATCATCAGCCATTCAAAAAATTGTGCAATCTTGTTCGGCTCCATTATTCCGAACGAAAGCGGCCCGGGCCGGAAAATGTATAATTCGGCAATCCTGGCGAAGTATGGAAAACAGCTGGGTGTGGCATGTAAAACACTGCTTCCTACGTATGATGTATTCGACGACTTGCGCTATTTTGAACCGAATCATGATTTTAAGTGCCTCGATTTGGATGGGTTGCAGCTTGGCGTTACCATCTGTGAAGATATCTGGTATAATCAAAATGAGGTGCAATACCACACATATTCTGTTGATCCGGCAAGAATATTGAAACAGAAAGGCGCGCAGATAATTATTAACATTTCGGCATCCCCTTATACGAAATCGAAGCATGAAAACAGGGAGAAAATGCTCAGAAATCATGCCCGGAAACTGGGACTTCCCATGTTGTACAGCAACCAGGTTGGTGCACATACTGAAATTATTTTTGATGGCGATTCCATGGCGGTATCAGGAAGTGCTGAAGTCATTGCCCGTACTGAACCGTTTCAACCATCATTTGTTGATGTTTCCTGGAATCAAAATATATGTGACATTAGACCGGTAACAGGTCAAAAATTGTCGGTGGTATATCCTCAAAGTGGTCCAGAGCGGCAATTCGAAGCCATTAGAACAGGCCTCAGGGATTACCTGGAAAAAACCGGGATTTCTGAGAAAGTGATTCTTGGCCTTAGTGGTGGCATCGATTCAGCGCTGGTTTGTGTTCTTGCAGCAGAAACCCTTGGCCCGGATAATGTAGTGGCTGTAACCATGCCCGGAGAGTTTTCGAGCCAGGGAAGTATTGAAGATTCTGTAAAACTGGCAGCCAACCTGGGAGTGGGGCTGCACCAGATCGGAATTCAACAAACATTTGATGAGCTGGAAAACAGTTTGAGCCCATTTTTTGAAGGTCATCCGTTTGATGTAGCTGAGGAAAACCTCCAGAGCCGTATTCGCGGTACAATACTGATGGCACTCGCGAACAAGTTTAACTACTTTTTGCTTGCAACCGGCAACAAATCAGAATATGCCGTAGGTTATGCAACTCTCTATGGTGATATGAACGGGGCTCTCGCCATCATTGGCGATCTGTATAAAACCGAAGTTTACGGGATGTGTGAATGGCTGAACAGGGATTATTATCAAAAAGAGATCATACCGGCAGCCATTATCAAAAAAGCGCCAAGTGCGGAGTTGAGGCCTGACCAGAAAGACAGTGACAGCCTGCCCGAATACGACGTGTTGGATAACATACTTTATCGTTATATTGAGTTGCAGGAAAACCCGGGGCGTATTATTTCCGGAGGTTACCCGGCTGAAATCGTTGAAAAAGTGATCCGTTTAGTTGATTTGAACGAATTCAAGCGCTACCAGGCAGCGCCAATATTAAAGTTAAGTTCCAAGTCGTTTGGCTCCGGAAGAAGGTGGCCAATTGTACAGCGATGGACTTCAAATAATAAAAAATGAAAAACAACATGAAATCTCTAATGATTTTATTCGTTTTGACTAAATTACAGACTGTCAACAGCTCTTTAACTAACTTTAACCAAACCTTTCTTTTACGAATCACATAGTATGAAACAGGCATTGCTATTTCTCACTTTTTGGATGATCGGAACCGCAACCCTCGCCAGGCAAAATCAGCCAACAATTCCGGAAGTAGAAATGCCACCGGCTTTATTGCCCTATTCAAATCCCCTATTAGAATCCCGTGAAGAAACTGGTTTTCAGACTACACCGGTTATTAATGGTGAATTGGAAAGGGAGATACTCAGAAGGATTTCCAATGTTTATAAGAGGCACGTTCTTGCCATAGATGCACAGGTTTTGGGTGATCTTGTGTCAGCCGAGAATTATATAAACGAAGCATTTGCTGCCATACAGTCGTTGATGGATGATTATCCGGAAGTACAGTCCAATCGCCGGTTTACAGAGCTTTACCGGTCGGTGATGGCTGAACACAGTGAGTTTTACGGAATTACCGAAATTCGAACTGAAACAGAGGGAGATATTTTTGACATCAGGGCAGAACTTTTTACAGAACAGGACGACTGGATTGCAGAGGGCTACGCACTGCCTGAGAATTTAACCTTCAACCAGACTCAGGTTCCGCTGATCCAAAACCAGCATGTGAACAGGCACCTTATGTACTATACATTGAGAAGGCCCGATGTGATGGAAACCTGGCTGGAGAGATCGGAAAAATACTTTCCGATGATGCGCGAAATTTTTATTGAAGAAGGCGTACCCACCGAACTTATTCACCTGTCAATGATCGAAAGCGGACTTGTTCCAACTGCGCGAAGCTGGGCTGCCGCAGTTGGTTTATGGCAATTTATCCGGGCTACAGGCGCATTTTATGGCTTAGAGGTAAATTGGTGGATTGATGAGCGGCGCGATCCTATAAAATCAACCCGGGCGGCTGCGCAGCATTTGCGCGATCTCTATGAATTTTGGGGAGATTGGCACCTTGCCCTGGCCAACTACAATTTGAGTCCAAGGGGCCTGCGCAGGGCTATTAATGCTGCAGGCGGAGTTCAGGATTACTGGGTCGCTTACCCGTTCCTGCCGCGTGAAACGAGAGGTTATGTACCTGGTTACATTGCCGCAACCATGATAGCCATGAACCCCCAGGAGTTTGGTTTCCAGAGAAATTATGGTGGTGAACCATACGCATTTGATGTTGTTGAAGTTGACGGGCTGATGCCGCTTGAAGATCTGGCAAAAGCTGCCGGTATTAGCGTTGATGAACTGAGAGCAAAAAACCCTGAATTACTGAGATGGGCAACTCCCCCGGTCGATAAATACCCGCTAAAGCTGCCAAAAGGTGTGATGGATGATTTTTTAGTGGCATACAAGGAAATACCTGTAGAAAACCGTGCACAGGAAATTGCCATGCACACAGTTAGCCGGGGTGAAACACTCGGTTTTATTGCTCAGCGTTATGGCACCTCAGTTCGCGCGTTATATGAATCGAATGAAGGCCTGTCAAGTCTGATACACCCGGGACAGCGAATAATTGTGCCGGTAGCAGCGAGTACTGTATCAAGCATAGCAGCCAACAGACCCTCGAACCCATCCACACCCGTTGCAGCGACTCAGCCCCAGCGACAGCAACAACAGGCACAGCCACAGACACAGGCTCCTTCAAATACCACACCGATTACCTATACCGTTAAAAGTGGAGATACGATAGGACACATAAGCGAATGGTATGATGTACGTTCCTGGCAAATTCGCCAATGGAATGGGGTATCAGACATAATCAGGGTTGGACAGAGGTTAACCATTCACGTTCCTACTTCGCGTATTGATTATTACCGACAGATTAATGATTTGACTTTTGCACAAAAACAGGAACTTGAGCGCCGGCAACGTGCAGGTGAGGATATTTTTGCACTGCGATTTGACGGGTCTTCATCCGGCACTACAGTTACATATACCGTACGCCGTAATGACACGTTAATCGGAATTGCCGGCCGGCACGGAGTTTCAGTTTCGGACATTCAAAATGAAAACAACCTCAGCGGTACTCGGATATATGCGGGCCAGCGATTAAGGATAACAAGAAGATAAAATTTATGAAAGTTACCCGTAATTATGCGGTTCTGATTTTGTTCGCTGCGTTTTTAATCATTACAGCGGCATTTGTGAAAAGCAATGATCTGTTTTTTCAGATCAAAAAACAGCTTACCATTTTTAGCGATGTCTACAAGGAGGTAGCTACTCAGTATGTTGACGAAATAGGGCCTGAAGAGTTGATGAAGCGAAGTATTCATGCCATGCTCGACGAACTTGACCCATATACCGTATTTATTGATGAGGGAGAACAACAGCAGATGGAAATACTCTCATCAGGTTCATACGGCGGCATTGGTATAGAAGCCGGATACCGGGGTGATGATGTTGTAATTATCGCACCACTTGATGGTTATCCGGGACAGCGAGCAGGTTTGCGTGCCGGAGATATCATCGAGCAAATCAATAATGTGAATGTGAGGGGTATGTCGCCGGAAGAAGTTCAGCAGCTCACGGTTGGTGATGTTGGAACCGGCATTTCGATCACTATCAGAAGACCGGGTATTGATGAAAGTATCACTTTTCATTTGATCCGAGAGCGTATTGAGGTAAAAAATGTGAATGTAGCGGCAAGGCTCGGCGATAACAATCAGTACGGCTATATCCAGCTTTCACGGTTCGGCCATAATGCTGCAGAAGAAGTGAGGCGGGAGTTGGCTGAAATGAAAAGAACCGGTGATGTCCAGGGACTGATACTCGATTTGCGCAATAATCCCGGCGGCCTTCTGAATGAAGCCATAGAACTTGTTGATAAATTCGTGGAACCCGGAGTAACAATAGTGGAAACACGTGGCAGGCTCAATTCTCACAATACCACGCTTGCCACCAGTGAACCGGCTATGTTCGAAGACCTTCCACTGGTAATATTAATCAACCACGGAAGCGCAAGTGCATCTGAAATTGTTGCTGGGGCACTTCAGGATCTTGACCGTGGTGTTGTTATTGGTGAAAACAGCTTTGGAAAAGGTCTCGTACAAACCATCCGGCCGTTGTCTTATAATACATCTCTGAAAATTACGATCTCCAAATATTTTATTCCGAGTGGACGAAGTATTCAATCTATTGATTATTCTCAGCGGGATGCTGACGGAAACAGCAACGCGGTATTCTCACCACGAAGAGCATTTGAAACTAAAAATGGCAGAGTGGTTTTTGACGGGCGCGGAATAGAACCGGATATTCGTGAAACCCAGGCTGCCTCTTCGCTGATTGACCTTGCACTGCAGCGCAGTAACATGTATTTCTTTTTTGTGAATGATTTAATCAGGGATTCAGCAGAGAAACATACGGATATGCCACAGGATCTTTTTAACAGGTTTACAAGTTACCTGATCGGGCAAAATTTTTCTTTTGAAACACCTGCCGACAGACATTTAAATTCCCTGGAATCAAATCTTCAGAACTTTTCAAAAGAGAGTACTGCTCTTAAAAATATTGAAGAACTGAAAGCGCTGCTCAGGGATTACAAGATTGCACAAATATATGAAAACCAGTCAATAATTGAGGAAAACCTGAAAAGAGAGTGGATATCACAATCATTGGTCAATAAAGAAAGGGATATTGCCATGCTCTCTATAGATAGAATTGTAAACCGTGCAATGGAGGTACTGGAAGACCGATATCAGTACCAGGTTGTTTTAATGCCATAATTTTTGGGGCGGGCTGATTTACATACACACACCTCAGCATCAGATGGAGAGTTAACCGCGAAAGAGCTTTTAGATAAGGTGAAATCAAAAGGGCTTTCAACACTATCAATTACCGATCACGATACAATTGACGGCTATATTGATGCTTTAGATAAATCTGAAAAAATGGGTATTGAACTTATTCCGGGGGTGGAATTATCCACCATTTGGAAAAACAGGGAAGTACACCTGCTGGCTTACGGGTTTGACCCGGAAAGTGCCAGTTTGAGAAACCTGCTGTTGAGACAGAAACGGGCTAGAAAACTCAGGATGCGTGAGATCGTTCATGTACTTAATAAAAAAGGCCTTGAGGTAGATTATGACGAAATAACGGCATACGCAAGAGGCGCTAATATCGGCAGGCCCCATGCGGCTGCAGTGTTGATTAAAAAAGGATACGCCGCAAATGTTGCTGATGCTTTTATTCGTTATCTTTCCATGGATGAAATACTGAAAATTAACACCGAATACACTGATATTGAATCAGCGGTCAGGATTGTAAAAGAGTCCGGAGGGGTTCTTTCGGTAGCACATCCCGGGCCGCTCTATTCAACTGATGAGTTAAAAGAAATGATTCTTGCCGGGATAGATGGAATAGAGTGTATCCATCCGAGCCATAATTTCAATGTTCAAAAAGTATTTACAGAAATGGCTAAATCGATGAACCTGCTTATTACCGGGGGAAGTGATTTTCATGGTTCGCCAAAATCGGATTATGATCCTTATCTTGGGGTAGTAACACTCGGTACTCAGCATGTAGAAGCGTTAAAAAGAACTTGTAATAATCGAAAAGCACTGCTTAAAGATTAATTTTATAAACAGGAAAAATGAAAACCGGACAAATTGAACATGTAGATTGGTCGAGAATTAAAATTGCAGTTGTTGCAGCCAAATGGAATTCGTTCATAACCGATGAGATGATGGAGGCAGCAGTAAATGCAATCAAAAAAAAAGGGATTCTGCATAAAAATATATTCGTATCAAGATGTCCCGGGTCATTTGAATTACCCCTTGCGTGCAAATGGTGCCTGGAACACCTGGGTGTTGACGGGGTAATTGCAATAGGTGCCGTGATTCGCGGGGGTACACCTCACTTTGATTATGTTTGCGATGCGGTAACCCGGGGTATTACAGACTTGAATTTGCAGTCAGGCAAACCGGTTTCTTTTGGTGTTTTAACTACAGATACCGTTGAACAGGCAATAGAACGCGCCGGTGTGGATAAAGGGAACAAAGGTGCGGAAGCCGCATTAGCCTTATGTGAAATGATTGCATTAGAAAGTTTTATAAAGAGCCAAAACAGTTAATTTGAGCTTGAATTCCGTCAGGATAAGCTCTAATTTAGAGAGCTTTAAAAATATATAATATCATGGTAAGCGATCCATTAACAAATGCCCGGGCCAACCAATCTGAGGATGATATCGAGCTTCAAAATCAGTTAAAAGCCTCAGGCAAATTGCCTTCACATATTGCCATCATTATGGACGGCAATGGCCGGTGGGCTCAGAAAAAAGGTAATATCAGGCTTCACGGGCACAAGGCTGGCGTTAAATCTGTTCGAGACATTACAGAGTCATGCGCACAAATTGGGGTTAATTACCTAACATTGTATGCGTTTTCTACCGAAAACTGGAACAGGCCTGCCTCCGAAATTAACGGGCTTATGAAACTTCTTGTTCAGTCACTGAGAGATGAGACTGAAACTCTCCAGAAAAACGATATAAAACTTATCACGATTGGACAGATCGACCGATTACCTGCCAAATGCCGTTCTCAGCTGCAGGAAGTTATGGATTTAACTAAAAACAACAAGCGGATGCAATTATGCCTAGCCTTGAGTTATTCGGGCAGATGGGATATCACAGAAGCGGTTAGAAGCATTACCCGCGAGGTTCAAAAAGGAAATATTGAACCCGATGATGTGAATGATGATCTTATTGGTTCATTTCTATCCACGGCAAACATTCCCGATCCGGACCTTATCATCAGAACAAGCGGTGAATACAGAATCAGCAATTTCCTGTTGTGGCAGCTTGCATATTCAGAGTTATATATTACCCAAACCTACTGGCCTGATTTTAGAAGAGATGAACTATATGAAGCCATTCGTTCTTATCAAACCAGAGAGCGCCGGTATGGAAAAGTGAAAAACGGATATAACAAAAGTATTGCGACAACAGTTATAAACCATATTACATCGTAAACGGAAGTAAAGTTTCTACTGCGTGTTCAGAAAAAAAAATCTACTACATTACACCATTTTATTGATTATCGCGTTGGCGTTTGTTCAAGAGTCTTACTCCCAGAGTTCGGGAAGCATTACTATTGAAGACCCAACCCGCACCACACAAAGAGAATTCGAAATTCGTGAAATAACGATAACCGGTCTTATCTCCGCGAGAGAATCTTTCCTGTTAAGCAGCAGCGGACTACGTGTGGGAGAGAGGATTCAAATTCCCGGAGATGCGATTTCCAATGCGATACGCCAGCTTTTCAGGACCGGATTGTTTTCCGACGTTACAATAGATTATGAAAGGGTAGGAGGGAACGGTGTACATATCTTCATGAATGTCCAGGAACAGCCCAGGCTGCACCGGTATGATATTGAAGGTGTAAGGCGTTCGCACCGCAGAGAACTTCGAGAGCAGTTGAATCTCCTTTCCGGATTCGCAGTAACAAATTCTGTAAGGCAGCAGGCGATTAATACCATTCAGCGTTATTACAGGGATAAGGGTTACTGGAACACCGAAATCGACATACGGGAAGAGATGACGGATGACGGGCGAAACAGGGTTATCCTTACGTTTGTTATAGACCCGGGTGAGAGAATTAAAGTCCGGGAAATCAACTTCATCGGTAATGAAGAGTTCAGCAACCGCAGGCTGAGAAAAGAATTCTCTGAAATTAAACAGGATCGCTGGTGGAGAATATTTAAGCGGCATGTATTTACCCAGGATGATTACAACGAGGGTATTTCAAATGTTCTGCAATATTACCGCGACAATGGTTTTCGGGATGTACGATTTTTAAGTGACACGGTTTATGTAGACGACTGGAGAAGAAAAGAGGGTGTCTATTTTGACATCAAGGTTGAAGAAGGTCCCCAGTATCGAATCAGGAATATTGAATGGGAAGGCAACACGGTGTATACTGATGAAGAATTGACCATGTTCCTGGAATTTGAAAAGGGCGATATTTTTAATGAAAGCCGGTTTGAGCAGAATGTGAACTACCGGAGAAATGAGAGTGATATCACCAGCCTCTATCAGAATATCGGATACCTGTTCTTCCAGATTTATCCGCAAATACAAATAGTAGAAGGAGATTCACTTGATATAACCTTCGAAATTATTGAAGATGAAATTGCAACCATTCGCCGTGTTTCTTTTACAGGCAACACTAAAACACACGATGATGTAGTCCGCCGAACAATACGTACCGTACCCGGACAAACGTACAGCCGTTCCAATATTGTTCGGTCGATACGTGAATTGGGTCAGCTCGGATATTTCAACCCCGAGGGGATTTCGCCTGACTTGCAGCCTGACAGGGAAAACCGGACAGTTGATATCATTTATGATCTTGATGAAACACAGGGTACTGATAACTTTGAGTTTTCCGGTGGATTCGGGGGGCGCCAGATTGGGGTAATTCTTGCAGCAAGGGTAAACTTTAATAATTTTTCAGTTCGAAGAATGTTTGAACCCGGTGGATGGAATCCGATCCCATCCGGTGACGGACAGCGTCTTTCTCTTGGTGTACAGGTAACCGGCCGTGGTTACCAGAGTTACAGCTTTAGTTTTACCGAGCCATGGCTCAGGGGAAGGCCAACATCACTTGGCGTTTCGGTTTCCTACGATTTTCTGAACTTTTCGAGAACCCGATCTTTTGGTTTTGGTGGGTTTCAGCAACCAGATCGCAGAAATGAACTGTTCTCGGCAAGTGTAAGCCTTGGGAAAAGGCTCTCATGGCCGGATGATTTCTTCTCTCAACGGTTGATTCTTACCTACAACCGATTTAATGTTTTGGGATTCAGCAATATTTTTGAGGATGGAAAAGCAGATATTCTTTCCCTCAGAGGTGTGCTTGACAGAAGCTCCCTGGATAATCTGATTTCACCGCGCAGCGGATCAAAATTCAGTATTTCGGCAGAATCTGCCCTCCCCATACCCGACTTTGCCCAGTTCTATAAGCTGCGAACGGAATATCAGCATCATCATACTATTGTGGGAAGGCTAACCCTTAGCGGTACAGCTGAATACGGCTATATGGGGTACTATAGCGACAGTAACAGAAGCAATTTTAAGCGCTTTTTCATTGGGGGTACCCAAATACAGCAACGGCAAAACTTTTTGAATGACAACATCGACCTTCGTGGTTTTCCGGGCGGTTTTAATGGGGTAATTTCACCACTTGATGACAATCAGAACCTGGTTGGTGGACGAGCATACAGTAAATACTCTCTTGAGCTAAGAATACCGGCCGTAAGTTCAGAGCAGATTCAGCTCATTCCATATACATTTTTTGATGCTGGTAATGCATTCAACAGTTTAACGGAATTTGATCCATTTAAAGTGAAACGTGCGGTTGGTTTTGGAGCAAGAATCTTTCTTCCTATCCTGGGTCTTGTTGACCTGAGTTACGGATACAGACTCGATGGCACACCGGCATCCACAGAAGGTCCAGGCTTGCGTCCAGGTGAATGGGAATTCCTGTTTAACATCGGGGCACCATTTTAATGTAGAATTTAGTCCTGAGACCTGAGGCATGAGATTTTCTACTCACGACTCAGATCTCACAACTCAAGTGGCGAAACATATATTACATACCATCTCAATTTTTTGTGTACTCAGTGCGGGTACAATTTATGCACAGAATCAGAAAATCGGGTTTATAGATTCGGAATTGATTATGCAGCAAATGCCGGAATATACCGGTATTGAGCAACGTTTAAGCCTGTTGAGCGAGACCTGGAGGCAGGAAATACGCGAAAAAGAAAATGAAATTGCAGAACTTGAACGTGATTTTGAAGCCAGAGAAATATTATTTACTTCTGAAATACGTGAACAACGCCTGGGAGAAATAAACAGAAAAAAAACAGAACTGGAACGCCTGATTGAAGAAAAATTTGGCCCTCGAGGCGAATATTTTACAAGGCAAAAAGAATTACTACTGCCTATACAAAGATTGATCTTTGATGCGTTAACACGCATAGCATCACGTGACGGTTTCGATTTTGTATTTGACAGATCTGATGGAACACGTTTTTTGTATGCACGCCAGGAATGGAACTTAACAGAAGAAGTGATGTTAGAATTGGGTATAGATATTACAAGAAATTAACAGATAAAAATCTTATTTTTGGAGCTTAACAAATTTTAGCCATATGAAAAAAATAATCATTGTAACTCTTTTTTTAATGATTCCAACTTTGGTCTCAGCTCAGCTCAGAGTGGGTATCATGAGCCCGGATGATGTATTGGATGCAATGCCGGAAGCAGCCCAGGTACAATCGCAATTGGAAAATTTTATTCAGCAAAGACAGAATTCTTTCCAGACACGATACCAGGAATGGATAGCTGAACTGACCGAATATGCGGAACTCATGGAAAATGGTACAATGAGCGATGCAGAACAAAGACGGAGAGAAGAAGCCCTTGCAGAAAAGCAGGAAGAACTCAATAGCCTTCAGCAACGAATTGAAAATCAAATTCAACAGCGTCAGGCAGAACTTTTTAATCCATTATTAGTAAAAGTAGAAGAAGCTATGGCGGAGGTTTCTGAAGAACTTGGCCTAGATTTTGTCTTAAATAAAACTTCAAATACAGGTGACCCGATCGTTTACTATGCATCACAACGGGCGGCAGACATCACACAACGGGTAATTCAAAAACTTACACAAAATTAATTCGAATAAGCTACAATACTATGAAAAAAATAAGCACATTCAGTTTCATTCTTCTCTTAGCAATTACTGCACTGATGGCTGCTCCCGAAGCTAAGGCCCAGGATATGAAAATTGGTTTTGTAGAGCCGAGAGCTATCCTGGAACGAATGCCGGAAATGAGGGCTGTACAGCAACGCTTACAAAACTTCCAGGAAAGAAAATTGAACGAACTCATCGAAAAGGAACGGGAACTGCAAACAGAAATTGAACTTTATCAACAAAAAGTCGGGGTAATTTCTGAACAGGCCCGCCAAAGTGAAGAGGAAAGGTTAACAAGACTTGACCAGGAATTCCGTCAATTGCAGGGTCAGGCCCAACAGGAACTCCAGGAACAGAGAGCACGCTTGATGGCACCTTTACTGGATCAGATACAGCAATCCATTAATAATGTAGCCGCACGAAAAGGCCTTGACTATGTTCTGAACACCACTACTTCCACAGGTGATGTAATTATTCTCTACGTATCGCCACAGGTACAGGCTGAATATGATATTACATCAGATGTAATGGCTGATCTTGATATTTGACAGCTTTCTTAAAAACTCAGAAGAGAATTGATATAATTAAAGGCAGTCATTTTTTGGCTGCCTTTTTTTTGGTTAATTACTAGTGTCGTGTCAACTGTAAAATTATGGGTAAAGCAAGAAAGTCTGTGTATAGTTGATAGAAAACCAACTTCAGAATCAGGGTAATCATTATCAGTTTTTTTAAACATGATGCAATCAGGGTAATCATTGGTATTCGTTCACTGCTATTATGGGGCAGGCGCGAACGATGTTTGGACGTAACCCCCTCGATTCTGATCAGCGCCCTAACGGGTTGTTCACTCGGGGGCGGCAAGTTATGACTTTGTACCCCCGGGCTGCATTGGGCAAATCGCTACGCGATTACCGGCATTGCGCCCGGCGCTTTTCCCGATTTCAATAACCACGCTTGTTTCAGAAAAGTCCTACAATTCCATGCCAAAGGTATCCTGCGCGACAGTTCAACGCCGTAGGCATCCCTGCGGGACGATTCCACAGTTTCAGGCATAGACATCCCGATGGGAAGATTCATTGCTTCACCCGTTCTTTTATATTTGACACGACATTAATTGCGGGTAATAATGGCGGAGAGAATGAAATAATACAAAGGAAAATAGAGAGATAAGAGGGTGAGTAAAAGAGGGGTTTCTTCCAACATCCAAAGCATTGCTACGATCATAAAAAAGTAAGGCACACTCAATAACAGGGTTGTTTTCTGCATGGTTTTTGTACGACTTGGATAGATGAATTTCAATGGGGCAAATATGAGTGCTGAACAGAAAATGAGAATCACTGATGAAAGCCAGGGCTCAAACTGAAAAAGCCAAAAGTAGAAAACAAGGAAGTTCCAGTATGAAGGAAAGCCCAGGAAATAGTGATCGCTTGTTTTTGCCTGGGTATGGCTGAATCCAAAAAGACTGGTAATCAACACAATGGCACATACCAGGAAATGGATATCTAAAAAATACCAGGCCCAGAAAATGGGTGCAAAAACCCAGGTTACATAATCAACAAGGTTGTCGATCAATCCACCATCGGTATTGGGCGTATGGGTTTTAACATCCGCTTTGCGGGCAAGTGTTCCGTCAATGAAATCTATCACCGCGGTAAGAGCAAGAACTCTCATCGCGTTACCGGCATCACCTTTAACAATCAGAACAATAGACCAGAATGCAAGTACTATCCCCGATGCCGTAAGCAGGTGTACTGCCATGGCTAAAGCTTTTTTATACATCAATCAGGATTCACATTAATTAAATTAAAGAAAGAAAGGTACGTATGGAAATAGCAAGATGCTGTAGCTTTTTTTACCAGCGAAACTTTTTTCGGGCAATTAACTGGATTATGTTTCAGGGTGCTGCCAGCTGAATACGTAACGCAGGCTCTGAGTGGATTCGAATCACCGGGAGGGTTGACCGCCGGGAGGGTTGACCGCGAAGGGCGCGGGGAAGCGCAAAGGTTATTTATTAATTGGAGAGAGATTAATAAAGTTTACATTTAATAAAACTGGCGGGTTATCTCACATTTCGAATCCTGTTTTTGATGTAATCATGAAAGATATATCCACCCAGATTATTAAGAGAGGCAAAATAAGCTCTTCCTTTATTAGCTTCAGTGAATTCATGTACAAAATTTTGAAGATAGGGGTCACGGGCTATCATGAAAGTGGTAACATCAATCTGTTCCCGGCGGCATTTCACGGCTTCATCAAGCACTTTATTTACGATCTTGCGATCGAGGCCGAAACTGTTTTTATATAATCTGCCGTTTTCAAACATACAAGACGGCTTGCCATCTGTAATCATAAAAATCTGCTTATTTGAGAATTTTTTTCTCTGCAGTATATGGCGTGCTACCTGCAAACCATGCAGTGTATTGGTATGGAATGGCCCTACTTTGAGATATGGAAGGTCTTTGATTTCAATTTGCCAGGCTTCATTGCCAAATGCTACGATATCAAGGGAATCTTTGGCATAATTACTCATGATAAGTTCCGAAAGGGCCATTGCAACTTTTTTTGCCGGTGTGATTCGGTCTTCTCCATACAAAATCATGGAATGGCTCAGATCTATAAGTAATACAGTGGAAACAGATGTATAATGATCCGTATCATGAACACTCAAATCGTCTTCACGAAGCTGAAACTGCTCTATATTGCTGTGTTTAAGCATATTCAGGATTGTTCCTGAACTGTCGATATGTGAAATATCCTCGCCTGGCTTCCATGGACGGGTTTCAGGTTGTCTCTCAAGCCCTTTACCGGCATGAACGGTTTTATGCTCTCCGGTACCGCCTTTTCTCAGTTGGTTAAAAATTTCATCGAGGGCTTTCTTTCGAATGCTGCGATCGGTTTTTGCAGTTGGCACCATAACCGATTGCTCGTCATCATATCGGATATATCCCCGTTCTTTCAATTCTTCGATAAAATCACCCATCCCATAATCACCATCAAATCGGCCCGTAATGTTATGCTCCTGGTCAATTTGGTTCATCCATCTCAGGGCTTGTGACACATCACCGCCGGCTATGGCAAGCAGCTCCTGGAAAAGGTCCCACAATGTATCGAAAGGTGAACGGGTTTGATTTTGCCTGAAGCGATCGTCCCATTCTGAGTATATAAAATGCATAACGTAAAATGTTTGTACAATTTCTTTGTCTTATAACCTATGATTACTTAAAATCATTGCACTGGTGATAAAGTTTGATGAAAATTAGGCAATTAATCCTTTTGAATGAAAGACCGGTATCATTACGAAAAATTTTTATGGGCACAGGGTTTCAAGAGGGTCATGGGGCTCGATGAAGTTGGCCGCGGCTGTCTTTGCGGTCCCGTGGTTGCTGCCGGAGTAATTCTTAAACCGGGCGAAAAGCTGGATGAAAGGGTTGCGGACAGTAAATCAATCGACCAGAAAACAAGAGAGCTATTGGCTGAAGAGATTAAATCAAAAACACTGTTTTGGACAATCAAGGAGTGTTCTTCAATAGAAATTGATCAACTGAATATTTTAAAAGCATCATTCAGGGCTATGATGAAATGTACTGAAGCAGTGAACGCCCGGCCTGATTATCTTCTTGTTGACGGAAATCGGTTTACAGCAACAGTTTTGCCCCATAGTTGCATAGTGAAGGGTGATGACCGTTCAGTATCAATTGCTGCTGCCTCTATTCTAGCCAAAGTTTCCAGGGATGAACTGATGAAAAAGCTTCATGATGAATACCCTCAGTATGGATGGGATAAAAATGTGGGATATCCTACAAAGAAACATTTTGAAGCACTGCTCAAATACGGATACACGAAATATCACAGAAAAAGCTTTTCTCTCCGTACCGGAAAAGCGTTTATTGATGATGTTTAACGGTATATACTGAACGTTCGTTTGTTAAAGTCCAGGTTCAGGCAGATAGCCAGCATAATCGTATTTGTAAGGAAAGCAGTACCTCCATAACTGATAAAAGGAAGTGGTATTCCGATGATCGGTAGTACTGCTGTTGCGCTGCCAATATTGATAAGAAAATGGACAAAGTAGACAAATGTAACACTCACTATAACAAGTTGCGCGAAGGGATGCTTCTGATTAGAAGCCATGTTCAGCAATTTGAGAAAAAGAAAGATATATAGAAGTAAAACAATGGATGAGCCGATAAACCCGAATTCCTCTCCAACTACACAGAAAATAAAATCTGTCCATTGTTCAGGCAGGAAACGCAGCTGGGTTTGAGTGCCTTCCATAAAACCTTTCCCCTGAAGGCCACCGGAACCAATGGCAGTTTTTGCCTGCAGAACATTCCACCCTGAACCGAGCGGATCAAGCTGGGGATTGGTAAACGCTTCAATACGGGCACGCTGATGCGGTTGTAAAACATGGTGGAGTGCCACTTCAGTGCCAATAATTACAAGCGCTCCGAATACAAGCGATGTTACCGTAAGCCAGGTTCTGCGCTGTAGGAAAAAAATAACAATTGTAATGATAATTGCAGCCAGTATTCCCCATTTCCAATTCAGAACGGTGAAGTAGCCAATTAGCGCGGGAGCCACCATCAATAACGAGATGCCATAAGGAAGCCCTGACCAAAAAAGGACAACCGGCAAAATTCCGATATAAACTATGGCAACTCCGGCTTCATTTTGTAATAACAGTAACACTACCGGTACGGCAAAAATCATAACTGTCACAAACGCTGTTTTCAGGTTCTCTGAAGTTATGTTTCGTCTGCCTGTAAGGTAACTTGCTGCTGCCAGGATTGTTGTTAACTTGGTAATTTCCCCGGTTTGAAAATTGATGGGCCCAATTCGAAGCCAGCTTTTGGAACCGCTAACCTCTACTCCAAAAAAGATGGTAATGATCATTAATAGTATTGAAATAGCATAAAAAAAGTATGCTCCTTCCTGGAAAATGCGGGGCGAAATGAACTGTATCGAAACAAGTGCCACTATAGATAAGGCAATCCATAGAGTTTGCCGGTAAAAATTATCCTGAATAAAGGAAGGCAGGAACTGCGATACAGGCCCTTGTGTAGCACTGTATATGGCAATCAAACCAATACTGAAAAGCCCTGCCCAAATGAAAATTACAATCCAGCTAAATTCTCTTTTGTCATTCATTTTCAACAGATCGCGCCAAAGGAATTTGAGGCCTGAAATTCATAACGTGGTTGTAAATGTGTTCACGTTTAATTTCGCCCGTCAAATATTTTTCTATGATTAAAGAGGCAATCGGTGTTGCTGAAACTGAACCAAACCCGGAATTTTCCATTAATACCGCAATTGCAATCTGAGGATTATCGGCAGGGGCGTATGCGATAAACCAGCCGTGGTTTTCACCGTGTGGATTCTGCGCTGTACCTGTCTTGCCGGCAATTGGGATTCCCGGTATATAGCCATAATACCGGGAACCGCCCTCCATTAAGGCATTCATCATGGCCTGATTAATTAGCCGGAGATAGTCTGGCTGGATCCATTCAATTTTTTCAAATACCGGATTTGTATAGCTTATCTCACCGTTTGGTTCTTTCACTGCACTCACAATGTGCGGTTGTACCCGGTAACCGCCATTAGCGAGTGAAGCTGTGGCGACGGCCATCTGCAAGGGTGATACCGATACCATTCCCTGTCCCACACCAAGGCTCATTAGGTCCCCAATCCCCCAGCGGCGTTCACCAAATGTCCGGTTCATATAGGTGCTGTCGGGTATAATGCCGGATCTCTCGAACGGAAGGTCGATATAGTTTAATGGGCCCATTCCAAAATCCTGAATTAACGAAGACCATGTATTCAATTGACCGCGTGATGCGATTCGGTCCATCATCCAGAAAAAATAGGTGTTACTTGATTTGGCAATTGCCCGGTCAAGATTATAGTTGCCGGGGTCGGCAAGGTCGCCATATCGCCTGCCTCGAAAATAAAATCCGGGGTTGTAGACCTGTGTTTGCGGTGTGATTAGCCCCATTTGCAGCCCAATAATTCCCATAAATGGTTTGAATGTGGAGCCGGGTGGCTGGCGTGCGGAAATAGCACGATTAAATAACGGACGTGAAGGATTGGTGTTAAGTTCCCGCCAATAGTTGGCATCAATGCGGCCTGAAAGTTTGGAGAGATCATATTGTGGGGCGCTAACCATAGCAATAATGCCTCCTGTGTGAGGGTCAATAGCCACAAGGCCACCCTGCTTATTTAGCATCAGTTTTTCAGCCAGTGCCTGTATATCTGCATCCAATGTGGTGATGAGGTCGGAACCTTTGACAGGCGGAATATCTAAAGCCCCATCATTATAAAGGCCTAATGCCTGACCATAGGCATTTACCCGAATATATTCAGTACCTCTTTCACCCCTGAGGTAGGATTCGTATATACGCTCTACCCCACTTTTGCCAATGTAGTCGCCCAGGCGAATGTAGTCGGATGCCTCCAATTCTTCCAAACTCGCCTCCCGGAGGTATCCGAAAAGATGCGACGCGTTTACATCGGTTGGATAGTGGCGTTTGCTTTCAATTGTGTGGCCAATTCCGGGTAATTGCCAGAGGTTTTCCTGGATTGCAGAAAAAACTTCAAAAGAAACTTCGGTGAATAATCTGGAGGTTCGGTGCCAGGAGTAATTTTGTGCCTCCCTTATTCGCTGTATTACAAGTTCTTCATCAATCTGAAGTAAAGTTGAGAGGGTTGAAACTTTATGAGAATTAAACTTCGCCGGTGTAATTGTAATTGTGTAAATAGGTTGATTTTCAACCATTATGGTGCCTTTTCTGTCATAAATAAGGCCCCGTGCAGGTTTTACCCGCTCCATCCTGAGCGAATTCTGCATACTGAGCGGTGAATAGGTCTCATAGTCAATAATTTGAAGCTGTACGATTCTCCCAAACATTACCAAAAAGCCCAGGATTACAATTCCCTGCAGTACACGTATCGCCGTCTGGCTTTTTTCATTTTGTCTGTTTGACATCTAAATCTTAATTAATGGGAAATGCATTTAACTTTCAAACGTGAAATTTAACAAATATGCTGAATGTTTGAACGGTCTATATTTGAAATCTATAACCACTTAACGGTTTTTTCTTATATATCATCTCTCACAAGATGGAGAAAACTGCCTAAAAATGCAGTAAATATTGTTCCGGCTATAAGAAAACTCCAAACCATATAACCTGAAGAATAGAGTTCTGAAAAGTGACTTACTCCAAAAAAAATCAAATTATGTATAAATGAAGAAGCCAAGATTACCAAAAATACCTGCCAAAAGATGAATTTACTATGTGATATCCTGTTAAGGTAACTGTACAAAATGAACACCAACAAGGTTTTCGAAAACATATTGAGCCCCCACAAATCAACCATCGCATCCTGGAGCAGGCCTAAAAACGCAGCATAAATAAGGCATTCCCGTCTTGACCTTCTGAGGCACAACCACAGCAAAAACAAAAGGACAAGATCGGCCTCGCCACCGAAGATTCTGAGATGACGAAGTAATACCACTTGTATGGCAACTATTCCTATCCCGTATAAAAAGGTGCGTATATTTTCAGACCGGATCAAAATAGCTCGTTTTGTTCATTAACCAGGTTTGTGATGGCCGTATCCGGTTCAAATTCCATGATAAACGCTTCCGCGAGAGAATTTAAATCTACGTATGCATTCAGATAGATGGTCAGTGTTTGAGTACCAATCCCCTGTTCAATCCGTGTAACTTCCCCGATCGGGATTCCTTCCGGAAATTGATTGCTTGCACCGGATGTTTGAATCACATGCCCGGGTTCTACCGTAACAGTTTCCGGTACATACTGCATAAGTAGTTCATGAGGAGATGATGCAGGCCATGAAATAATTCCATAAGCCCGGTTTTCCTGAATTTGTGCACTTACCCTGAACATGGAATTTGAATATGGCAATACCTGTGAAAATTTTCGGGTTGTGATAATAACCTGGCCTACGAGTCCATCTGAATTAATCACTGGCATTCCAACTTTAACTCCGTGATCGCTTCCTGCGTTAACTGTAATTGAACTGTTCATGGTTGTAAGATCCTTGGCTACAACCCTTACCGGTATCAATGGTACAGCACTTTCCTCACGTAAATCGAGTAAACTACGCAACACACGGTTCTGCTGTTCGGCTGATCGAAGTCGGCTAAGTTCATCCTGCAAAAGAATGTTTTGACGGTGGAGGTAATTGTTGGTAGAAACAGCCTGGCGGTAAATCCTGATATTGGATAGTGGTTGCTCAAGATAACTCAGAATGGTAACAGACGCTTTTCTGATATTCTGAAGCCCGCCATCATGCCTGTTAACCATCAGTCCGATGGCAAATACGAGTATAAACGCAGTTAAGATGTAATCTTGAACATCAGCGAATCGTTGCATTCACAGTTAAACAGGTTTTCAGGAAATTACGGTTTTGTAGTAATTCAAATCTTCAAGAATTTCACCGGTTCCACGGACCACGGCAGTTAACGGATCTTCTGCAATGTGAACAGGCAGATCTGTTGTTTCCATTATCAGCTTATCGAGGTTCTTTAATAACGCACCACCACCCGTTAACATGATGCCCCGATCGAGAATATCAGCAGAAAGTTCGGGTGGGGTTTGCTCAAGTGATTTCGTGATGGCTTCAACTATCGTGTTTACCGATTCTGAAATAGCTTCACGGACATCTTTTGAAGTTACCTGCCGGGTTCTCGGGACACCGTTTACCAGGTCACGCCCTTTGGTAATCATTTCAAGTTCTACATCAAGTGGTGCAGCAGATCCGATTTCGCATTTAATTTTTTCCGATGTTCGTTCGCCAATCAGGAGGTTATGATTACGCCTGAAATAGTTTACAATATCTTCGTTGAGTTCGTCACCGCCTAATCTCACGGATTGTGCATGTACAATTCCTGAAAGTGCAATTACTGCAATCTCGGTTGTACCACCTCCTATATCCACTATCATATTGCCAACAGGCTCGTGTACATTCAGCCCGATTCCGATTGCAGCCGCCATTGGTTCATCGACAAGATAAACTTCTTTTGCACCTGCATGCTCGGCACTGTCACGAACAGCCCTTCTTTCGACCTCAGTGATGCCGCTTGGCACACAAACCACCATCTGGCGGGTTGTGGAATACCATTTGACCTTTACTTTTTTTATCATATCGCGGATCATCAGTTCAGCAACCTCAAAATCGGCAATTACTCCATCACGAAGCGGACGAACAGTCCTGATATTGCCGTGCGTTTTCTCATGCATCAGCCGGGCTTCATGTCCGGTTGCTACCGGTTCGTTCCGGTTATTTAGGGCTACAATCGAAGGTTCGTTCAAAACAATTCCCTGGCCCCGGGCGTAAACAAGAGTATTGGCAGTTCCAAGATCAATTGCAATATCGGTATACAGAAAATCGAATAGTCCGCTTTTCTTTTGGTTTTTTTTATTTCTTTTAGTTGTTTTTGTATAGATATCGGACATTAGTTGAATTTCTTATCAAATTTTTGCAAACAGAACCAAAAATACACTATTGCCTGTCTATTTGCGAACATTTTTGTTTAGTTGAGTGCTAAATTTTCAGTGTTTAAAATGGCGTATATTTGTGAATACCATAGTCATATTGTGATCATTTGCAGCTTCAATGATCTCTTGATCCCTGACACTGCCTCCGGGCTGTATGATCGCGGATGCACCGGATTGTGCAGCAGCTATCACTCCATCGGGAAACGGGAAAAATGCATCGGAGGCAATAACACTCCCCTTCAGGGATAATCCTGCATTCATTGCTTTACGTGCTGCAATCACCGAGCTTTCAACCCTGCTGGTTTGTCCTGTTCCGATACCGCATGTTGAACGATTTTTTGCGTATACAATGGCATTAGATTTTACGTGCTTCACAACTTTCCATGCAAACATCAGATCAGCAATTTCACTTTCATCGGGTTTACGTTTTGTTACAATTTTGAGGTCTTGAGGGATAATCATAGCATGATCGGCCTGCTGATATAGCGTTCCTCCAAATATTGTGCGAATCCTGAATTCTGATTTTTCCGATGGAAATCTGTTAATTGCAACAAGACGCCTGTTTTTTTTCTGTTTCAGAAAATCAATCACGCCATCGTCGTATGCAGGTGCAAGAATGATTTCGGTAAAAATTGAATCGATGGATTCAGCTGTTTGTAAATCGAGCGGCTTGTTAACTATCACAATTCCACCAAATGGTGATACTTTATCGGTGGCAAAAGCTCTCTTGTATGCATCATTTAAATTTTGATCTGCAGCAACACCGCAAGGAACTGTATGTTTGATGATTGCAACAGTTGGTTCATCGTCTTTAAAATCCGCCATTAATTCAAGGGCGCTGTCAATATCAAGATAGTTGTTGTAACTCAGTTCTTTTCCATGAAAACAATCAATAAAATCTGACTGATTTCCGTAAACCGAAGCTCGCTGATGAGGATTTTCACCATAACGAAGTTCACCTGATTTAGAAATCGACAAGGTAAGTTGATCCGGAAGTTCTATTCCTTCGTAATCGTTGAAATAGCGTGCGATATGTGAATCATAGTCAGCGGTATGCCCGAATGCCTGCCGGGCAAGAGAACGCCGGGTTTTAAAAGAAATAGATTGTTGCTGCTCAAATTCACTGATAAACGTTTCGTATTGGCCGGGGGATGTAAGGATACAAACATGAGCGAAGTTTTTAGCCGCTGCACGCACCATTGCAGGTCCGCCGATATCGATATTTTCTATGGCCTCTACCGGGGTGACATTCTTTTTTTCAACGGTTTTTTTAAACGGGTATAGATTAACAACAACGAGCTCTATTGGATTTATATTAAGCGAACGAAGCTCATTCATATCAGTTTCAAGGCTGGTTCTGGCCAATATACCCCCGTGAATTTTTGGGTGTAATGTTTTTACCCTTCCACCCAGGCTTTCGGGAAATCCTGTAAGTTCGTTCACATCTGTTACGGGAATTCCTTCTTTTCTAAGTTTGTCAGCCGTACCGCCGGTACTGATAATTTCAACACCGTGCAGATGAAGTGTTTTAGCCAGTTCTGAAATTCCGGACTTGTCAGACACCGATAGGAGCGCTCTCTTAATTGTCAGAGGGTTTTCAGGAAATGAAGAAAGTGGTTGTAATGGCACAGGTTCAATTTGTTTGGGTGAATAGTTTTTTTATAACTGAGGGGAGCAGTTCATGTTCCGCCTTTAATACACGTTTTGCTAAACTTTCGGGTGAATCCGTAGAATAAACAGGAACCTCTTTTTGTTCGAGGATCTGTCCCCGGTCATATTCATTATTTACGTAATGAACCGTACAACCGGATGTTTTCTCTCCGGAATTTATAACCGCTTCATGAACCCGGAGTCCGTAAAATCCTTTGCCTCCGAATTTTGGAAGTAAAGCGGGATGAATATTAATGATCTTGTTCGGGAAATCATTTACAATTTCGGCAGGGATTTTTTTTAAAAAACCCGCCAAAACAATTAGATCAGGTTGCCATTTTTTTAACTGATCAGCCAATTTTCTTTTGAAAAGCTGTTCATCAGTTTCGTTAATCACGTTGACAGGGATGCGGTTTTTTATTGCGCGTTCAATCGCACCTATCCCATCACGATTTGTGATTAAACCTGCAATTTCAACATTCAATTTTTTTTGCCTGACAGCATCGATAATAGCCTGAAAATTGCTTCCGGAACCGGAAGCAAAAACAACAAGTTTTTTCACCCTTTAATTTGCTTGCGAAATTTAGCTCGCACAAAGATAATGAAAAGCAGTGGTTTTTTTTGAAAGTTTTCGTCTCTTTGCCGGATTATTTTTGAGCAGCAATTACATCTTTGCAGATTCACGCCCGCCTTTTAAAACGTGGTAGTGATTGAAACTCCAGGAAATCTGGTTAATTGTAATTTTGATAACCGTAGCAATCGGGATGGCAACCAGCATGCCTAATATTCCTGCTGTCTGCGCACCAATCATAATGATGAACAAAATGGCTACCGGGTGAATGTCTGCCGATCTCGAAAAGATGAGTGGTTGAAAAACCACATTATCAAGAATTTGGACTAACATTACGGCAAGAATACAGGGAATAACCAGTGAAAAGTCACCTGTTTCGATAATCGCAATTACAATGGAGAGAAGATACCCGATAATTGGCCCGAAGTACGGGATAGAATTTGCCACTCCAATGGCAAGACCCACGGCACCCGCATTGTTGAGACCAGCTACAGAAAGTGCCAGCCAGGATACAATACCCACCAATGTACATTGTACCAGTACGCTTCTGAAATAATGGCCAAGACGTGTTTCGATTTTATCGACAAGGCTCAGGGTTGTTTCAAAGTATTTATTTGGGACAAGTTGCAGAATGTCGCGGCGAATTTTATGACCATCTTTCAGGAAAAAGAATGTGGCAAAAGGAATAACAAGAAAAGCGGCAAACAGATTTGTGAAAATTCCGATCATATTGCCAATGATGTCGGAAACCCTGCCGAAATCAAAAATATTATCCACAAAAATTGCGACATTATCCCTAAAATATCCCTGGGGTATAAAATCAAAATTTGCCCGAAGTTGAATTTCAATCTGGTTAGCAATCATGATCAGATTTTCGGCATGAAGCTGCCGTGTGAGAAAGGCCATTCGATTTGCAACAATGGGTATGATACTCGTTGAAACCCAGATCACCACGAGAAGTACTGTAGCCAGTACTATGGAGATAGCCAGTGTTCGGTCAATTCCGGCAGCCTGCATACGGTTTACAATGGGATCAAGCAGGTAACTGAAAATCAGTGCAATTAAAGCATAGATGGCTAGATTACTGTAATAGTAAATAATAAGGACAACCAATACCAGCCCGGCAATAAAGAGGGCGGATTTAACAATTTTTTCTAATGTTAAATTTTTAAACATCTAATTGAGCCGTGATGACAGTCAAAGATTTTACTATTGCTGTACCGGAGAACCCGCGTCCGGCCAGATAATTGTATATTTTTTGTTTCCGTTTAATTGGGTCTTGCTCCCTGAGAAAATGTTTCTTCCTCTTTAACGCCAAATCTACACAAATCTGTACTTGTGGCAAATTTTCTTCGATTTTTTTTATCGATTCTTGAACAATTTCCCTCTTCAGGCCTTTTTGATAAAGTGCAGCCTTAATTTTTTCAGGCCCCCATTGGTGTATATTGGCTTTTTCTGTGCTGTAATTAAAAGCAAATACTGTGTCGTTGAGATAGTTTTTTATAAACAGTTCGTCAATCACTTTGTCAATAATTGATTCGTCAAAACCTTTTTTTCTTAGTTTATTCCGGATTTCGAATGAAGTGTGATCCCTTCGTTCAAGGTATCTCAGGCCGCTTGATTTTGCCGCTTCATATTCTTCTGCCAACAAGATTTGTTTGAACAAAAAAGGCGTCAGTTCAACGCCTTTTTCAAGTGAAAAATCAAATCTTGTTTTAATGCTTATTCCAAAAAGGAACTCTTTATTACTGAAAAGTGAAACCCGGCTGCCGTTATTCTTTTGAACCTGTATTTCCGTTATTTCCAGGGGAAGTTTTTCCAGAATGTGGTTTGAATCTTGTTTCACGCATTCGGGCCGTTAACTGTTATTCATCAGCTTCTACAAGCTCTGCATTCCCTGCTACTTTTGCAGCGGGCGTCGCAGGTTCTTTGGGCATTAATTTTTCTCTTACTATGGCTTCAATTCTATCGCATAATTCATTGTCTTCTTCGAGAAACTGAATGGCCGCATCAGTACCCTGGCCGATAGGTTCACCATCATAGCGGTACCAGCTGCCTCTTTTTTCGATGATATCGTACTCAACAGACAGGTCAAGAATTTCTGAAATCCGTGATATTCCCTGGCCATAAAGGATGTTGAACTCCACCACTTTAAACGGAGGTGCCACTTTATTTTTGGCGATCTTCACTTTTGTCCGGTTGCCTAAAACTTCTTCACCTTTTTTGATTGCACCGATCCGGCGGATGTCGATCCTGACGGATGAGTAAAATTTGAGAGCCCGCCCGCCGGTTGTTGTTTCAGGATTCCCAAACATAACCCCGATTTTTTCACGAACCTGGTTAATGAAAACACAGGCCGTACGGGTTTTGCTTACCACACCGGTAATTTTTCTGAGCGCCTGCGACATCAGGCGCGCCTGGAGGCCCATATGCGAATCACCCATTTCTCCCTCAAGCTCGGCACGCGGCACCAGTGCGGCAACAGAGTCCACAACAATAACATCAAGTGCCCCGGAACGGATAAGGGTTTCAGTTATTTCCAGGGCCTGTTCACCACTGTCGGGCTGAGAAACCAAAAGCTCATCTGTATTGATTCCCAGTGCCCGCGCATATTTTGGGTCGAAGGCGTGCTCGGCATCAATAAATGCGGCATAACCACCTGCTTTTTGGGCTTCGGCAATTACCTGCAGTGCCAGGGTGGTTTTACCACTGGCTTCCGGCCCATAGATTTCTGTGATTCGTCCGCGCGGGATACCATTTACGCCAAGGGCATAATCCACCATGATAGAGCCTGTGGAAATTACGGCAACTTCAGTTGCAGCATGATCGCCAAGACGCATTACCGTGCCTTTTCCATGTTGTTTTTCTATCTGTCCGATCGCAATGTCTATTGCTTTTTTTCTTTCGTCTTTAGAAGCTGCCATAATAGTTTGAAAAGTTTGTTTCTGTTTATCTACCGGAAATTAGTGAATGATTGTGACAACATTGTGTCATACATCAAATCTGGAATAAAAATTATTTGAATAAGCCACACCGGATGATAGATTTTACTTCAAATATTACCGGCTGACAATCTTAATCCGAATATATGTATAAGATATGTATGAACCAAATCTCACTCAATCCAATTATTGAAAAAGCGTGGGTTTCAAGACAATTTTTCAATTTATCGAAAACCGGTTTATACTGCTTACTTATATGAACCGAAAATGCCGGATTTCTTACAAACTTTTTATGTTGATTTTTTCAGTCGCGCACTCACGGTTCAGACAGTATGACTGTTTGATGAGATAATCTTCAGATTTTTAAATAGTGCCTTTATCATTTTTTGGCATTGCAATGAGGTGGTATAAGGTGCCGGACCAATTCGGATGATTTCGTTTCTGGCATCGGTAAAGATATGTTCATCCAAAAGCATTGAACGAAGTTTTCGGGCATAAACAGTACGCAGAGCCATAAATCCGCCTGATTCCTCAGCCGGTCTCTGGTTCGCATGTTCAACAGCGGAATCAGTGAAGTTGGCATCATCAAACAGGTTTCTCAGGTAGGTTAGCTGAGATGAATACTGATGGCGCAGAATATCTGGCGTGAGACCCTGGCTGTTGAAAAACTGCGCAACGGCAGCTGACCGATATTGTGATATCGGATCGTATGTTCCGGTGGCAAATTTCTGGTCACCATCGTCAAAATACAATGTATTGTTATTTTTTGGTTTATCAAGCTGTTGAAATGCAGAAAACCATCCGGTAATTACCGGTTTCAGTTCACAATTTGCCGGATACCTGAGAAAACAGTTGGCTTCGCCCCATTGGAGGTATTTATACCCCCCGATCAGGATATAAATGTGTTCCATATCTTCATTTTGCAGTGAGAGGGGAACAACGTTGGTTCCATGATAATCATCAACTAAAAGAGGAATGCCTGCCTGTTTTGTTACCCGGGCTATTTCGGGCAATTTTGTATTGATTTCTGCTGTTTGATAATAAACCCGTGAAAGCATCACAGCGGAGGTTTTTTCATCCAGCTCTTTCTTGATTGCTTCTAAGAGAGCTGAATCATTTTGATGGGGCAGGAAAACAATATTGAGCCCGGCTTCCTGAAGGCTGCGGAGCTGGCGGGACATGGAGTGGAATTCGCCGGTTGTGGTGATAATTTTGGGTTTGTTCTTCAAATCGAGGGCCGAAAGCCAAGAAACCAAAAGAACGTGAGTGTTTTGTTCGCGGCAGTATTTTCCCGAAGGATCGTCATAGAAGTTTCGAAGGTATTCCCGCAAGATTTCAGTTTTCTCAAATGCGAATTCCCACTTTTTATCTACCTGCTCCGCAACCATTTTCGAATATTCGAGGATGCCTGCAAAAGCAGCATCGGGCCAGGCCTGGTGGGAATGGCCGGTGAACAGCAGGCGGTTGGTAACGTTGAAGTGTGAATAATGAGGGTGAAGCGAGAGAGCTAATTTGTCGAATTCCTGCATGAAATGGATTGAATTTAAAAATCTGACATGTTATCAAAATGTAATCAATAATGCCATGGAGATACGGAAAGTTCTGTGTTTATCCGTGTTTCCGTGGCAATAAATTTATTTTTTTTCACATGAACTTTATTGATGCACAATTACGAATCTACATGCACCGGTTTCGGATTTTCTCCACGGCAATTTAATATTTAATGTGGGTTAAAACATTCAACCAATTATTTTATATTTAACTATGAACTGGCAGGAACATATCGTATCTGATAAAAAAATATTGATGGGTAAACCGACCATCAAAGGAACGCGCATTTCTATTGAGCTGATCCTTGAACTATTGTCAGCCGGGTGGACCGAAGTTATGATACTTGAAAGCTATCCAAATATTACCGATCAGGATTTAAAAGCAGTGTTTTCTTATTTGAAAGAGGGGTTGGAAAATGAAATGTATTTGTCTTTATCAGATGAAAGCTGATGAA
>RECI01000055.1 GCA_007694095.1 Balneolaceae bacterium
ACTCTCGCTTCGCTTCAGCAACCCATAAACTCTATAAACCCACACCAATAACCCGCACTTTATCACGGTCGAAAAAATCAACGGTAGTCGGGTGGCAGGTAAAAATCAGCAACTGCCGCTGGGCAGCAAACTCCTGGAGGATCATTGCCGTTTGCCTGGCGCGGGCCGGGTCGAAATTTACAAGTATCTCATCGGCCACTATGGGCAGTGGTTCAGACTGTTTTTCATATTCTTCAATAAAGCCCAGACGAAGACTCACCAGAAGTTGTTCTTTGGTGCCCCGACTCAGTTGATCCAGACCCTTGGATATCTGCCGTTGATCAAATACGCTCATTTCCTGCCCTTCCAATGATGACCGGATACCGGAATATTCGCCACCGGTAATGATGCCAAAGTAATTTCCGGCATTTTTGATTACTGCGGGTTGCTTGTCTTTTTCAAAATCAGATCTTACACCTGTCAGCACCTTCAGTGCCAGTTGTCCGGTGAGCCATTGCTTATATGCATCGCGCAATTTTTGCCTGTGGGTTTCCAGTGCAGTGAGTTCCTCTGCAAGGTCCGATTCACCCGCAAGTCGTTCCTTTTCCCTGGTTTTGGAACCCTTTTCCTTATGCAGACCGGCGGTTTGTTGCTCTTTCTCATCCACTGATGCCAGGAGTTCAGCAATACGTTCCTCAATCCACGACTTTTCATGAGCTGACAACCATTTGAGTACTTCCTCTTCCTTGCCCAAACCCACAATGGCTAAAATCTTCTCCATGGCAGTTTTTTTCTGTTGTTGCAAGGCCATGATCTGTTCATTTTCGCGGTATTTCTTTCGGAAATCATCCTCATGATCTGCACCTGCCGAAGCAAAAAGCGACCGAATGGCCTGTTCAGCAGTTTTTAGGGCTGAAAGCTTTTGCTGATGCTCCTTCTTTTTACGGTTCAGTTCATCGTCTAAATTCTTAAGCTGACGCTGCAGTTCTTCAAAATGGCTGAATTCTTCCAGAACAGCATTGGCAAGGATCTCTATCTCGGTGCTTTCCGGTTTGCGGGCGAGCAAAGCGGCCAGTGCCTTCACTTTCCCCTCGAATTCGTAAATCAGGGGCAACCTTTGATCCTGAACTTTTTCGCGCAGCCGGTCGCGTTGCTGAATTTGCTTTTTCAGATATTCAATCTGCTGAAAGATCCCGGGCAAAGCCTGAATGGACAGTTCATCGGGAAGTCTCAGTTCCTTTTGCAGATAGTTTTGGAAGGCAGCCTGTAGCTCACCTTCTTCCTTTTCCAGTTCCTTAAGCTTTTTCCGGACAGGAACCAGCGGGTTTTCCTTCCGGAAAGCATTTCTGCCGAAAAACAACACCAGACCGGCAACCACCATCACGGCACCGATAATGTACTGACTGAAATAAAAAACCGGAAAGGAAGCAAACACCAGCAGCAGCGCAAAAAGCGTGGCAATAGCTTTGGCGTTAAACCTGGTTTTCTGCGACATAAGGGCTTTTTCACTGGCCTGCCAGTCGCGAAATTCCTCTCTTAGTTTTTGAATTGATGCAGAAAAATCATCAATCCTGCTTCGATGGGTAGCAGTGTCCTTAAACTCCAGCACATCCATCTCGGTCCAGCGGCTGCTTATCCTGCCTGAAATGGTTTCGGTTATCTCTCTGTCAAGTTCTTTTATTCCGGCCGATTCATTAGCTTTTTCAACCAGTGTCTGCCTGTAATTTTCAAGATTATTCCTAAGGTAAACCACCTGGTCACGGTTTTCCAGCAAAGGAACATTCAGTTTCGCTTCTTCCAGAATCTGCTCTATTTCATCCATCCCACGCTCCTCTGCTGTTCCGTTTTCCAACTCCGAGATCCTTTGTGAAAGTTCCGATTTACTTTCCAAATTCTTCTCAAAAAGACTTATGCCCTTTTCGGGAAGCTTGTGCAATGGAGGCAGAGGTTTCAGTTCTTCTTTTGCCCGCCGGATTTCCAGGTAGCTTTCATAGCAGCGAAGATAATTGCTGATCACAGCATGTTCGCTTCGCAGGTTTTTCAACTCCTCTTCTGCCGATTTTGCTGCAGATGTAACCTGTTCAAGATCAGACACAAGCTGGCGATATTCGGACAAATGCCCTTTGATCTGGAGGATACGACCATGGGATTCATCAATTTCTTTCAGGATTTGCGGTACCTGTTGTATGCTGCCACGTGTTTTATAGATTTCATGGGTTGCAGCTGTAATCTTTTTTTCGATGTCAGTTATGGAAATATTCCCTAATCCCAGGCCGAGGCTGAATATCTTATCCTGGACTCCTGATTTTTCAAGCGATGCCAGTCCCACCAGTTCATCCAGCGTAAAGGCGTAGATATTGTTGTACAGCCCGGCAGTAGCATGCCCAAGGAGGCGGTTCCAGGTATTTTCATCCAGATGATCTTTCCCGTTGGTATGCAAACGTATCTTATCGGAGCCATTTCGTTCGAAAATCACTTCATCACCTGTTGCAAGTACTCCATGTATCCTACCAGCGTGCTTACCGCCCCGCAGCGGCGACATGCGCTGATCAACAGGACGTGGGTAACCAAACAGGGTAAACCGCAGAAACTTTAGCAAAGTAGATTTGCCTGCTTCATTTTTTCCCACAATAATATTTATCCCTTTGCCCAGTGATGAAAGGGAAAAATCATGGAATATCCCAAAACCGTCAATATGTATATCTTTTATGATCATGATTGGTCTTTTATGAGTTGATCCAGAAGCTGCCAGCGGGCGTTGTCAAGGATTTCCAGTTTCTCTTCTTCGGTAAGATCGTCCAGTTCTCTTTTTGCAGGCTGGCTACCAAATTCCTGCTCAAGAGCTGAAAAAAATTCGGCAAGCTGAGCAGGATCCGATTCCAGACGATCAAAAGACTTAAGTATCTCGGCAGTAAAGTCGTTGGCTTCTTTCAGTTCCTCCAGGTTTACATCGGGAAGGGTTTGAAGAACTAACCGGTCAATAAGCGTAAAGCGATCATGCTGCAACTGGCCTTCATTGAGCATATCAAGAAGTTTGTTGGTTTCACCGGGCCGGTGCAGTAATCCGTGCAGTGATGTGCGCCCCTTTAAAGTAAGGCGGATTATGCATGATGCATCGTAACCGGAACCGATAATTTCTTCCACCGCTGAATGGATCAGTCCTGATAGTTCGCCGATATTATCAAGACCGGATAAGTCAACATCCACCTCTTCAAAACGGATAAACTGTGTGGGAACAAACTCCACATCCGGAGCCTGGTTTTCGCTGAGCGTAACCCGGTAACACCCCCTCTGGCCTGTCTCGCCAAAGTCGCGCCCCTGCGGGTTGCCAGGATAAACAATGGCCGGGTGCGCAGGATGAACCACATGATGCTTGTGAATATGCCCCAGTGCCCAGTAATCAAATCCCTTGCTCTTTA
>RECI01000172.1 GCA_007694095.1 Balneolaceae bacterium
ATCTTCACACTTCCCCTATTCACAGAGTTACCGCGGGCAATTCAACTACATTCGCAATTCTGTTAAAGTTGTAGTTGACGCCTATGAAGGTACTGTAGATTACTACGTAGTTGATGAAAATGACCCCGTTCTCCAGGTTTACAGGAATATATTCCCGGAGTTGTTCAAATCAATGGATGAAGTACCTGGCGGCCTCGAAAGCCATTTCAGGTATCCGCAGGATCTGTTCGAGGTGCAAATCGAAACATTTGCGAGATATCATATGACCAGGCCGAACACATTTTACAACCAGGAAGATCTTTGGACCCGGCCAATTGAACAGTATGGTGGCCGCCAGGTACTCATGGAACCTTATTATGTACTGGCCCGCCTGCCTGATGCCGAGGAACTTGAATTCATGCTCATAAGCCCTTTGACCCCTGAAAACCGCGATAATATGATAGCATGGGTAGCAGCCAAATCAGATCCCGGCAATTATGGAGATCTGGTTGTATACAGGCTTCCGAAAGAACGCCTGATCTATGGCCCTGCTCAAATCGAGGCACGTATTGACCAGGATCCTGAAATATCACGACAGATTGCACTATGGGACCAGCGAGGCTCGCGTGTTATTCGAGGCAACCTGATGGTAATTCCCATCGAAAACTCATTCCTCTATGTGGAACCGCTGTTTTTACTGGCGGATAATGTGGAAATTCCGCAACTCCACCGTGTGATTGTGGCAATGGGAGATTACATCTCCATGCAATCTAGTATCAATGATGCCATTTTTGATATTTTTGAAAGAGAAGCCGGAGTGGCGCGGCCGCTGGCTGCCATCCCCACTGTTACCGGAGATGAAATACCACTACCGGGTGTTGGAACTACCCAGGTGCAGGATCTCTCAGCACAGCAGCTCAGCGAAATAAGATCAATGTGGAGGGAACTGCTCACAGCGCTCGAAGAAGGTAACTGGACCCGTTACGGACAGCTTCTTACTGAGCTCGATGACAAGATTAATAATCAATGAAAGCAGTGAAAATTAGGCTTGAACCTGATACCTCAACCCTCGCCGGTTTCACCGGCTGGTCTATCAAACGCTGTATAAATCCGTTTACAGCAAAAAGCAGGTCTGGTTGTTTCAGCCACTCTTCTCGGTCCCAGTAAGAATGGGATTGAATCATATAAAGGTTTATGCAGTAATGTAATATTTTTGCAATTTAAACCCTTTGGGAATCTTATTCCGGTTGCCGGATAAGCAGACATCCCTGCATTTCCTATGAAGGGATGTCTGTTTTCATATTCTCACATCATTTTTGTAGTTAGAAACGAGGTTAAATTCTGGGTTCCCATCCCGGCTGGTAGTCACGCCGCCACATGCTCATGGCTTCCGAATCACCTATAATTCTGCCCGTTTGCGGATTTATATTCAGTGAACGGCCTACATACTGTGAAATATTACCAAGGTGAAGGGCAAGAACACTTTCCTGCGCCTGTTTAATCGGCGAGTTAAGCCTTTCCCCCTGGCGGATGGCCATTGCGAAATTATTGGCATGAAAATCGGTAAGATCCCCGCCGCCCACGGTATCCAGCGGATCAACTTCCTGTCCCCTGATGTTCCGTTTAATCTCTTCATTATCGAGGTTATAAGCGATGTATCCGCCCCGGTCAATAAACATGGTCCCACCTGTTCCATAAATGACAGATCCTCGGCCTTTACCGTCCAAAAAGCCAAATCCGTTGCAGCTCCTGCCTTCCCAGTTGATTGTTTTTCCATCCGGGAAATCAAAATTAACATTCTGAACATCGTAAAATTCCCAGTCGTCATCATAATGATATCGCCCGCCGTTTGATGAAACTTTATTGGGCATATCCACACCAAGAGCCCAGCGACAAATATCATACTCATGCGTACCATTATTTAAAAGTTCACCTGTTCCCCATTTCCAGAACCAGTGCCAGTTATAATGAATTACATTATCGCGATATGGAGTGCGTGGTGCCGGCCCCTGCCATAGTTCATAATCCAGCCATTCGGGGATGGGTGCAATTTTTCCGTTCCCAATGGGGCCACGTTTATTTGCGTAAAAACATTTCGCATAATAAACATCCCCAATCAATCCGTTTCGAATTTCGTTAATGGCATCTATGGACTCAGGTGCCGACCGCTGCTGATTGCCCATTTGAACATATTTATTATAGCGCTGTTGCGCCCTTACCACCAGTTCAGCTTCAGCCGGATTGTGGCTGCCAGGTTTTTCCACGTAAACATGTTTACCAGCCTGCAGCGCCATGATGGTAGCCGGGGCATGCCAATGATCGGGTGCACTGATTACAAGTGCATCAATATCCGGATCTTCAAGTGCTTTTCTAAAATCGGTACCAACCTCCGGCCTGCGTCCCTGGATTTCTTCTACCCTTTCTGCAATTCCGTCAAGGGGACGATAGTCCACATCAAATATTGATTTTATTTCCGTACTGTTGACCCTCGCAAAAACTGCGGCAAGTTCACTGGCCCTTCCCCTGCCACCCATAACAGCTACAACTACCTTTTCATTGGGGGCACTCGCTCCACGGGCAATTGAAAATGGTCCAGTAAGACCCACTGCAGCAGTAGTTAAAGCCGATGTTTTGATAAACGTTCGTCGATCCATAGTTCCGAAATGGTTTGATTGAAATTAGCAACCCTTTAGTTAAGCGGGTGATATCCAAGTAACATATTGAAATGTTATAATTTTTACAATTTGCTATTCATCTGCAGTAAAACTTTTGCAATTTTTTGCTGAGGAGTTACCCCATAATTTTTGGGTGCCAGGCACCAGCAATTATTCAGCTTCAACCTGACATTCCCTTAAAAAACATTAAATTTACCTGAGGAAAAAGCTTTTCCTTTTTAATAAATAATCTTATTGATTTTATATGAATTACAATTCAATAATTTAAAATTTAAAGGATGGTTTTTCCCATTCAGGAAAACTCAATGCGGCATACTAATCTCATTAATAAAAATGTTTTTGAAAAACTTTTCATTTTCATTATGCTGTTATTAAAAATTATTAAGAATTAATCATGAGTGTATCAGTCCCGCGCGAACGGTGTTATTATTATGAATGCAGCCATGGCAATGTACGGCTCACTTATTTTATACCACCCGGCATATTAGAAAATCTGGTAAAGAAAGGTAAACTCAGTGAGCACGCTATAACAGATTTTCCTGATGGTGTTGACTTGGATTGTACTGAACCCGATTTCAATGAATTCCGGAAAACGTATGGATTTAGTCCGGAATATAAAGCCGATGAGCTTCAAGACGCATTTTACGCAATTTTTTCATCCACAAAAGGGTGGAATACATACAGGGGGACCGGGCTTATTCATGCTGACGAACTCGAAGCCAAGATTCCGGAGATAAAAGAGAAGGTTAAAGATCCTGCAGATAAAACTGATCCAAAAATTGAACAGCCGACAACTTTCGAAGAGCGTTACAGAAGACGTTTAGAAGGGGTTTCAATATTGGCACAAAATAAAAAGGAGCTGAGAGAAATGATTCTTCGCGGAATTGATCAACGAAAACCAATCCATGAACAGAATTTCAGATCAATCAAAATGAGCAAAGGCAGAAAACCGCAAGAAGTATTTTCACTGCTTCAGAATAAAAAATAATATAGTTTCAGAGGAAATCACTATGATTATTCCGGACGGAAATCTTCATATTTTCATGGTAAATGTGGGCCAGGGCGACACCACCGTAATCATTACACCAAAAGGCAATGTGATTATTGCAGATGTTATGAGGCCGTCAAAAATTGCAAAATTGCTCACGGATCTTGGCATGGAAAATGGAGACCCAATCGCTCAGCTTATTGTTTCGCATCCTCATACCGATCATTTTAGCGGGGCAAACCGGCTCATAAACGATTATGAGATTCGCCAGGCTACCGTAGCCCCTTTTTGGCATACATTTGGAATGGGGCCACCAACATACCAAAGGCTGATCGGTCGATTTTTTGATAAAAATACAAACGTCACTTTTTTATCTGGTTATTCCAGATGGTATCCTGACGGTGCAATGAAAGAAAATACAAATGATTCGCAACCTGAAGTAAATCCCGACGCCCCATTTTTTGAAATGCTTGGCCCTACAAATGGCCTCATCAGAATGCTTGAGGATGCCAATGTATTTAATACAAACCACTTGTCGATTATGCTAAGGGTACGGTGGCGAAATTTCAGAATGATTATCGGCGGAGATGCACAAATGGAAAATTGGGCCTTTTTTGATCAGGAGCGAATGCTGGAAGATAAATGCCAGGTATTAAGGACATCTCACCATGGCAGCTCAAACGGAACACAATGGGAACGGCTCGACCGGCTCAACCCGTCCGAGGTAATCGTGTCTTCCGATCCCGGAAGGGGGCACAGGATCCCCGACCTGACAAGCTCTGCCGTATTTCTCCGTTATGACAACAGCAACAGCCGGATGGTGGTCACTACAGCTGACTCCGGCACCATTCACCTCCTGGTGAGGCAAAATGGATCAAGAACCATGCGCTGCTTCCGTGAAGCCCCTGAAGATATCATTAACCTGTCGGCTTCTGATATCCTGACAGCACAAAAAAATCCATCCGATTGGGGTGCACTGCTGAACCAGCGAATTATTGAGATGGGTTAAAAAGATAGGGTAATCTTGGTAGATATGAATTTTGGCTCAATGGTGTGATGTGGGATTCAGGATGCTGGATCAACAACCTGTCAGCACCCACCGGATCTGACAGAGTTGTGAGTTCGGGATGCGTGGTATAGGATAATCAACGTATCTTGTATCCCGAATCCATAGAATTCAAAATTTAAGTTCATCTAAAAAACAAAACCAAATGACTGAAATTACCGACCTGAAGAAACTGCCTGAATACCAGGAAAAATCAATCATCAGCAGGATATTACTAAAAAATCCGGGAGGCAATATTACATGTTTTGCTTTTGGAAAAGGAGAAAGCCTGAGTGAACATACAACACCTTACAACGCTTTTATCCTAATACTTGACGGCAAGGCGGAGATTAAAATTGCCGATAAATATTACCAACTTGAGGAACACGAAACAATTATCCTGCCTGCCAATATACCTCACGCCGTAACAGCATTAAGCAACTTCAAAATGTTACTTGTGATGATTAAACAGGAGACGAAATAAACAGGATAACCCCTAAGTTTTTTTACTCTTTTAAGTCTGGCAAGACATCGGCTTCAGGTCGACAGGCCTTCGGTACAAAGCAGGAGGCCGGAGTCGGTACTCTTTCGCACCGCCAATAAGTATATGGTGATTTTTGAAGCCAATAAGCCATTACTAATTGATGCTGATAAGAGTTTCGCGGAACAGGTATTACGATCTTGCAAAAGAATACCATACAGATTAATACATCGAAGTTTAAAAAAAATGAAGAGAGACTTCGGAAGTCTTTTTTCGTCTTTTGCTTAATGTGGGTTTAAATCATCAGCTTGGGTTCATCTAAATCTCTGAACTGCAGTGCGTAAAGGTGACTGTAAAGTCCGCCATTGACGATCAGTTCAGCATGTGTTCCAGATTCCACTATGCGGCCATCCTCAAGTACAAGTATCCGGTCAGCATTCTGTACGGTTGAAAGCCTGTGGGCTATTACGAATGTGGTGCGGTGTTTCATTAACCTGTACAGGGCCTCCTGTACCTGGGCTTCCGACTCCGAATCGAGAGAAGAGGTTGCTTCATCCAACAAAAGAATTGTTGGATTTTTCAGAATGGCACGGGCAATAGCCAGTCGTTGTCGTTGACCTCCGCTGAGTTTTACACCTTTTTCACCAATCAAAGAATCATACCCTTCAGGTAATTCTGCTATAAACTGGTGTGCATTGGCTGCAACAGCCGAATCGATAATCTCATCATCCGTTGCATTCAGATTACCATATCGAATGTTCTCTTTAACAGAAGTACCAAAAAGATGAATATCCTGGGGAACGAGTGCAATCTTTTCTCTGAGGGATTTCAGCTGGAATTCTTTAATATTGGTGCCATCCAGCTTTATAGCCCCTTTTTGAGGATCATAAAACCTGGGTATAAGGTTAAGCAGAGTTGTTTTACCGGCCCCGCTTGGGCCTACCAGGGCAATAGTTTGGCCGGGCTCGGCTTCGAATGAAATATCTTTCAGTACTGTGCGATCCTTATCATAGCTAAACCATACGTTCTCTGCACGTATCGCACCATTAATCTGCCCAACAGCTTTAGCGGCCGGCGCATCCTCAATTTCAGGTTTCTCCTCCAGCAGTTCAAAGATCCGTTCTGTTGCACCTGCTGCTGTGTTAATTGCAGTATACAGCCTGGAAGACTGACTTACTGACCTTGATATGTTTAATGCATAAACGATGAATGCAACCAGGTCGCCAGTGGTAAGCCGGCCGGCAAGAACTTCAATGCCACCATACCAAAAAATGATCACCAGGGTACTCATAAAAAGAATTCCCACTCCTGACCAAAATAGCTGTGTAAGCACAACTTTTCTCCGGGCTGTTCCGAACAGCTGTTCAACGGCGTGATTGTATCGGGTAACTTCATATTCTTCGCGGACAAACGCCTTCACAAGCCTTATTGCTCCCAGTGCGTCTTCCGCAACAGCTGTCGATTCTGCCAGATCATCCTGTATACTCCGGGACAGGCTTCTGATTTTCTGTCCAAAATACCGTGTAGAAATCGTAATGATCGGCACAATCAAAAAGATAACGATACTGAGTCTCCAGTTGAGAAAAACCATTAATGACACAGATCCAACCAAAGAGAAGGTAATTGTGAATAATTGTGGCAGAGAGTCGGTCAGCGCGGTGCGGATGGAGCCTACATCGTTAGTAAGCCTGGAAGTGATTTCACCCAGCCTGCGCTCTGCATAAAATCTAAAACCCAACCTGTGAAGGTGTTCATAAACGTTTTTTCTAAGATCGGTGATAACCCGTTCACCCACCCATTCCAGGTGATAGTTACCTGTAAATGAAAACAGGGCCTGAAATACAAAAAGAGCAAGCAGACCCATGGCAAGCAGGTTCAGCATATCCCTATTTCCGTCTTCGAAAACAGCATCTAGTAGTTCTCTCAAGCCCAGTGGAACGGTAAGCCAGATTGCTGAGGCTACAAGTACGGCAAAAGTAGCACCGTAAAAGCGAAACCTGTACGGTTTGGTTAACGCAAATATTTCACTCAGTGTTTTTCTGAGCGTTTTAATACTCTTTTTTTCCTTTTCTGGCAGCACGTTGTATTTATATGGATGAATCTCAAATGATAAATAAAAAGTTCCAATGAAAGGGAGCTTTTAACAAGAGCATCACTGCAGTCCATGTTTCAGAAACAGAGACCAGGATTGAAACAAGCGCAGATCGGGATCCTCCGCATGAACACAGGTTCTACTGATTAATCCGGTTTACCTGATTTCTGTTAAATCCGGACAGGATTCCATACCCCCCTCGACTTGATCCCTCGTTTTTCAACTTCCTGTCGCCCGGGGTCTGGTTTTGTGGCTTCTTTAACCCTGGGTTACACCTGGAGCTATTCATATTGAACCCCGTTCGGGGTTCGGTATTGAGTTTAAATACTGGTCTTATCCAATACAGGTGTTGGATTAACAATGTAGGTTGTAAAGACATACCATCTCAGAACTCCATTGTCTTCCTAGTATTGGGTAATGTCCACACCCTGAAGGGGTGGAACATGAATAGCCCCGCATGGCAATGCGGGGTCATGAATGGATACCCTGACCTGCAACCCCGGATGGGGTTGAACACGTCCGGTTTTGTGGTCTCTTTAACCCCGGGTTACACCCGGATCTATTCATCTTGAACCCCGTTCAGGGTTCGGCCTTCGGACCTCGGTCCCCACATTTTTACCAGGATTTCGACTCAGGCCCTGTTTGGCATCGGCTTCAGGTCAACCAGGTCTTCGATACGAACCGGGAGGCCGGAGTCGGTACTCTTGCGTGCTGCCACACCGATTATGATTGACATTACACCGTCGCGTACACCTGCCTGCTGTTTCAGTGGATCAGGGCGATTGGGGTCTTTGAAAAGCTGGTCGTTCATGATAGGATCGCCCCCCCAGTGCCCGCCGCTTCCGTGATCAACACGAATGGTTTGCTCTTCCTGCCTATCAGAATAGCGCCGGTTCGGCATAAAGTGGATTTCTTCATAATTCCTTCTTGGCCATCCGCCAGCTCGTACTTCCAGGCGGCCTTTGGTACCGTTAAATGCCAGCCAGTAACCTTCATACTCAGTATCCGCAGTTAGCGAATAGTTCAGCTGAGCACCATTTGCGTACTTCACCAATGCGGAGTGCTTGGAAAATATATCAATTGTTTCGCGGAACACACAGTTATCCCTTACATAACCGTCATAATGTTCATTCCTGGTATAGAGATTATAATGATGCTCATCTTGTGTAATGTCCCAGTAATATGGGCATTGATCCGTAAATGCACAATTGCGGCAGTTTTTTCCGCGAAACGGCCCATGCTTACCAAACCGTTCCAGCTCCGAATTGGCATAAACCTCAACGGGATCAGAATTAATGAACCAGTTCACCATATCAAAATGGTGTGTTGATTTGTGCACCCAAAGAGAACCGCCAAACCTGCGGTGGCCGTGCCAGCGCTGCATATAGCGCATCAGGTGGCTGTGTGTGATATGCCAGTGGAATTCCACGTTCTTTACATCACCAATCCAGCCATCCATAATCAGCTCTTTCACCTTAGCACGATATGGCGGGTAGCGGTAGTTAAAAGTCACAATTACATTGCGGCCATACTTTTTCTCAGCGTCAATAATTTCCTGTGCCTTGTGTTCATCAATGGTCAACGGTTTTTCTGTGATAATATCACATCCGTGCCGCATCCCGGTGATAATGTGTTCATGATGTACATCATCGCGTGAAGTTACTATAAGCGTATCCGGTTTCTCCCTTTCAAGCATCTCATCCAGATCGGTATATGCGGGCAGGTCCCCCCCTATGAACTCACGCGCCCGGGCCAGCCTTCCCGGATTTATATCACATATACTCACCAGATCAACATAATCTCCATAGTTTGCGCGCAAGCTGCGGCCAAACATACTTACACCACGCACACCGGTGCCAACCAATGCCAGTTTTTTCTTTTCCCGGAAACTACCGGCTGCCTTGCTTACATAGGGTGCTGCAAGAATGGCACCGCCTGCAAAAGCACCTGTGGTTTTAATGAACTTTTTCCGGGACAGTTGATATTTCTGATCCATGAGTATTTAATTTTAAATGATGTATTTCTCGGGACAGGTAACTAATTCGCCTGTTTTAGTTGCTTGTTCTGCCAATAACGTCCATATAGAAGCGTGATACCCTTCGTTTGTCAATTTCTCAGGTGCGGCTCCTTTTCGGATAAAGTTGACAAATCCTTCAAGATACAGTAGTGTATCATCGAGTGAATAATCGGGTGTGATATATTTTCCGCCTAGACGTACCGGGGCATCCGGAATCCACGTGGCGCCGCCAATCGGTATCACTTCATTATCTCCCCCGAGGATTTGCTTAATTAAATCCTCGAGCACCGGCGGATCGGCCGGAAATTCCTCAAACTGCATGTTCGATTCAAGCTCCATTGTTCCATCGTTACCCAGAATCTGCACCTGAACACCATTGTGTTTATTACTTGTAATACAGTCGTAGGTTAAATGGATATCACCTGGGTATTTGAATACCATGGCAAAGTTATCATACACTTCCCTTCCATCGGTAAAAAAGTTAATACTGCCGCTGCCCATTACCGATACAGGCCTGTTCCCAAGTACCCAATTTGCCACCTGAAAATGGTGAGAGCCAAGCTCAGTGATCATTCCGGCAGAATATTCATCGTAAAACCGCCAGTTACGCTGCCGGTCCAAAGGAGTGCCACGGCCGCCCGTATCATGATAAAATACCCAATCAGTATTACGATGCCACCATGCCCTTATCATGGTAACAGGACCGATATCACCACGGTGAATTCTCTCCAATGCATCAAGATAAACCGGGTTAAATAACCTCTGATGCCCAATCAGCATGATTTTTCCGCTTTCTTTCCATGCATCATACATCGCTTTTACATCATCAAGCGTACGAGCCATCGATTTTTCACAGAAAACATGGAGTCCGGCTTTGAGGCAGTGGATTGTTTGGTGCGCATGTTCATGGAGTGGGGATGCTATGACAACAGCATCGAGTTCAACTTTTTCGATCATTTCACGGTAATCGAAATAAGCCTCGGCTGTTCCACCGGTCTGTTCTATCGCACGGTGATAGTGAGGCTCGTATGTATCGCATACTGCTGCTATTTCGAGATTCATTGTCTTTTCGAGCTCCTGAAGATTGTATATGAGCCCTCTGCCGCGCGACCCAACTCCGATAACCCCTACCCTTACCCGGTCAGAAGCTCCTCTTCCAACAGGAGCCGGATTATTAAATACGTTAAACCAGGGCATGGTTGTTGCCATTACAGACGAGCCGGCAAGCGCTGCTGTCATTTCTAAAAATCTTCTGCGATCTATATACATTGTTATTCTATTTAGCTGTTTATCTTATCAAACAATATTATTTGAGCTTCACCCGATTCATAATTTATTTTAACGGCTTCCATTCCTTCATATTGATCTAGAACCTCATAAATTTTTTCGTCCGCCATTACTAAAAAAGCGGTAGACATCATCTCGGCCAAAACAGGTGATTGAGCCATTACACTTACCGAAACGCATTGATCAACAGGTAAACCCGTAACAGGGTCAATCACATGCAGATGATTTTTCAGGGTACCGTCATCTGCAACATAAAAGTTGCTCGATGTGGAAACAGAACCATCAATTACTTCAAACCTGTATGCCGGTAACCCCGGCTTCGTATAATCATTGATGCCGATTTTCCATGCCCCACCCGCCGGATGATTTCCCAGGGCCAGTACAGAACTCTCACCAAAACTGATGAAAGCACAAGTTACCCTCACGTTATCAATCATCTCTCTTATTTTCTCAAGGGCATAGCCTTTCCCAAAACCACCGAGGTCAACTTCCAACTGTGAGCTACTGAATTTGATGGTTTTGTTGGCCTCATCGAGATGAATGTGATGCATACCCAGCGATTTCCTGAGCTCTTCCCACTCATGATCGGGCTGCTTGCCTTGATGTTTATTTTTCCAGTATTCCATAAGCGGTCGCAATGTGACATCGAAAGCCCCGCCGGTAATTCCGCTACACCAAACACAAGCTTTCATGATATCAAAAAGCTCATCATCAAGTTCACATTGATGGCTTTTGGCAATCCGATTCATTTCCGATACATCGCTATCGGGCCGGAATCTGGTTAGTTTTCCTTCAATCCTTGATATTTCACGTTTTATAAGCTGAAAGACCCTGTCTCCTTCTTCACTATCCAAACCGGGCAGAATCGCGTTAAAGCGGGTGCCCATGGCAAAAAATTTATTATGGTAAATACTGCTCATAATTGAATAATAGAATTTTCAGACCAAACTTTCAGTCTCAATATGTTAAATGTTTACAACCGGCTCCACAAACATTTTATTTTCAGCCGATCTGTAAATTGCTTCTGCCACTGCAAGTGACCGTAATGCATCCTCACCAGAAACTTCAGGTGGTTTATCATATAAAATCGCATCAACTATTCCTGCATATTGACTCGCGTGCAGGTTTGCCTGAAGGCCATCAAGCGGATCGGCAGCACCTGCCCCACCGGATGTTTTTTGTACAGCTGATAGTTGATTGGCCTTATCGAATATTAATGTAAACTGATCGTCCTTTAGGATAGCCGTTCCCATTGTACCATTGATCTCGATTGAGCGAGGCTGGGCAGGAACAATGGATGTTGAGGCTTCAAAAACTCCCATCGCACCATTTTTAAATTGCAAAACGGCAACAGCATTATCTTCAGCTTCGATGCCCCGGTGAGTAAGTGTCCCCTTCAAGGCCGACAGTTCCGCAATATCTCCCATGATCCATAACAGCAGGTCAATAGTATGAATGGCCTGGTTAATCACCGCTCCGCCACCATCCATCTTATAGGTTCCTCTCCACCCGGAATTCTCATAATACGCCTGGTCACGAAACCATTTTACAGAAGCCCGCACCATCACAGGTTCACCAATCGTACCATCTTCAACAACCCTTTTCATTTTAACTGCTCCATCAAGAAACCGGTTTTGGTAAATTACGGCAAGCTTTACCCCGTTCTGCTTACAGGCATGAATGAGCTCCTTTCCGCGGGCAACGGTAACCTCTATCGGTTTTTCTACAATAACATGCTTGCCTGCTTCAGCTGCAGCTTTTCCATAATCGAGATGAGTACCGCTGGGTGTGCAGATAACGATTGCATCCAGCGGTGAATGGGAAAGCAGCTCATCGAAAGAAGAATATGCAGGAACCCCGAATGATTGTGAAAATCTGCTCCGGTTGGCTTCGCTTCTGCTAAAAGCTGCACTTAATCCTGTATTTTCAATTGATTGTATCGCTTTTGCATGAGTGGCAGCTATATTGCCCAATCCTGCAATGCCAAACCTCAATTTTCTTTCATCACTCATCTGGCATATATGCGGTACATTCTCTCAATTTCGTCAACGGATGGGCTTTCACCCGGTACTACCCAAAATCTGTATTTGAAAATCAGCGGAGCTCCTTCCGACTGCTGAGCCGGGAAAAATTCTCCAAAACGGCCGTATTTTCTCTCCGACATCTCAGAGTTTCTTCCGGGATTATTCGGATGGCTCATGTAAACAACAGTATATGTGTTGCCTTCAATGTTGAACTGCATGGCATTCCAGGGAAGGTTTATTCTGTCTTCTTCACCAAGTTCTTCATCCTGTGGAAAATGCGCCCAATCAGCCGGCCGGATAAAACGGGTATTTTCAGGGTTATCCGCAACATATTGGGCCGCCCTGAACTGGACACCGGCATGCTGAAGGTCTCCGCCCAGGCGAATGAGTCCGGCTATGGCATACATTTCAGATGTAAAATCGATCAGGTAACTGCCATCGGTATGCAGATGTGCACGCAGGTCGCGATGCTCTTCAAACCAGATTTCATCATCAGGGGCAACCCAGTTTATCATGGCCTTGTGGCCGCCAAATACCGGGCCTGAAAACTCGGATATAAATTCAGCATGCTGCTGCCGTTCACCATTACGATTATGCCAGAAATCGAGAACCCTGTCTCCAATAGACACCTGGTTGTAACCGAAAAAGATTCCCCTGTGATGTGAATACTGCCCGCCGGGGCCTTTTGTAATTAATTGTCCGGTTACCGGGCTCAAGACATGATGAAATGCTTTCATTGTTTCATCAATGTTTGCCGGATCATAAACCGGATGTTCATACTGAATGATCGGGCTGCCTTCAAACTCGAGTACTATAGACTGATCTCCGGTTCGCTGCCATACATAATCTGTTTCAGAACACTCTAGATCGGGACGTACAGTATATTCAACCGTTTCCCCGGCTGACTGGTTTGCCAGCCACCAAACCCTGACCATAAACATGGAAATACGTTCGGATTGAGCCGGTATGATCTCTCCTCCTGCCTCAAGACATAAGGTGCCGGTGATGTCGATTCCAAGGTCTTTATAAGCAAGAGTTTGTTCAAGATCCAGATTGCCAGCCCGGTATTCGAATGTTTCATATTCCGGGCCTGCACAGTTGGCAATAACAAAAATTATAAGAAGTATGGCAGTTAATTTTCTCATTTTCCTAGTATTTGTTCTAAATAATTCAATGACGTAATGACAAAACAGTTACACCCGGAGGATAAGCAAAATCATTCCACAACCGGTTAAGCTTTTCCGCATCAGGCTCACCATCGTAAGTAATATAACGATATTTGACAATGTAAGGCGACCCTGGTTCAATCACCATATCCCCAAGCTGTGTGGGGGCATAATTAAAAAAGGGTTCATCAGGATGAATTCTTACCGTTTGCGGATGGCGGAAGTTTTCGGGGTGGCTCATGATTGCAATCCCGGCCAGTTTACCGTCACTGTGGCCCCCAATATGTGTCCACCTGACTCGCGTGCCGTGTCCGTCCCTGCCAAGCCCTTCCGAGGTAAGAAATGTACAGTTGTCAGGGTCTTCCCAGTCTATATGGCCGCGAAATCCTACTCCCCCGTAACGATATTCAGGCAAATAGAGCGGAGCCGATGTATTTGCGGTTTGAGTTACCTTCAGGTCAAAAATGTGAATATCAGACGGGGACCGGAATACCCGTACCTGCCACTCCTCATTCAATGCAGTAACCGCCGGTGTTACCGAAATATCCGCGAAATAATGTTTACTCCGAAAGCCCGCAAATACAGGCCCACTCCATGATTCTTCAAGCTTTTCGGCATGGTTTACTCTGCCTGTGTTCTGGTGAATATTCCAGAAATCGGGTGTGCGTCCCTGAAACTCAGTATTTGTCCAGGCTGACCAAATGCCGGAATGGTGGGGATGTTCATGAACATTCAGATGGTTGGTCAACACAGTTCCGGAAGGTGTGTAAACCGGATGAATGTAACCTCCCCTGCGATACCTTTCGTCAAGCCCTGCGGGCGGTTCATTGTACCCGTGAAAATAACTGAGAACATCACGGCCTCCATTATTAATCACGATGGTATCATCACCAATCTGAAAATTCACTGAAGCCAATTCATCGGCCTTGGTTCCATCAAAGTGATATGTAATGGTAGAACCGGCAGTCAAGTCATCAATAACAAGCCAGCCACGGTTTTGCTGGTCAACCTGGAGAAGTGCTTCTCCACCCTGCCCGTCCCGGATTATATAGACACCTTCATTCACATGTTTCGGAAAAGAAAAGGAAGTTATTGTCTGGGAACGGTCAAATATCCCAGCCTGAACCTCGATCTTCAACCCCTGGGATTCAGCCTGATTGAAAACAAAGATGAAACTAACAAGCACTGCGAGTGAAGTATTTCGAATTGTTAAAAAGAAATCCATTGTAACACCATTATTTTTTAATTAAAACAATCAATTTTATACGTAAAATATTATTCTTCAATAATATATGAATTTTGACAGCCTGCGGGGGCACTTACCGGGTTGCATCGTCCGGCACCGTTTGTATTTGGCAATGTAACAAAATAACCCGATTCAAACGGCGCAGGCTCTGGAAATACCGTACTGATCACATGGGCACCGGAGGGCAGTGCATGCTCCACACGGTACCTGTTTCCAAAACGTGCTTCAACAACAGGAAAATCTGACATTGTATGCACCAGGTATCCCCTGTGCACAGCTTCCCTGATCACATCAATATCATAAATCGCATCTTCCAGTTTAATAAAGGCAGCAACATTCTCACCCGGTACTGAATCCACAAACATTGGACGCCCTTCCAGGTTGGGGCTGCCCGATAAGTAAGCTTCCCTGTAAGGGTCTCCATTATCGAGCACAAACAGTATTCGTCCCCTTGTTTGAGCAAGCGTCGGCCAACCACGTCGTTGGATAGCTTCCGCGATCGAATCAAACGCACCTCGAATTTCATCCGGTGTAATAACATGTGTTTTCTCGAAAACATCCCAAATTTCTTCATCCAACTTATTAAGAATGGCTTCATCAACCGGTACAGGATTTGTGAATGTAAACGGACCCCAATCTCCCACAAACCTGTCTCGCACCTCCACCAAAACAAACACCGGCAGGTGAGAGGGGTTGGTTAACGACCAATCCCGGATAATTCTCAGGCAGCTTTTGAAAGTGAGGCAGGTTGTACGGTAATCGGCATCCTGGATATGAAAAACTTTAAAACCCGGTTCCATCATCTCATCCCGCCCTATAAATTCATCATCATTCACTAAAATGGCGCCTTCTGGTTCAGCGTACAAGCCACCAACCGGATCAGCGTATATATCCAGCTTGAGCTGTCGTACATTAAGCTCGGTAAGCTGATAATCAAGCGGCCTGTGCCCATAATTGATATCCTGGGCCCAATTGGGAATGGCATTATTGCCTATTTCAATAAGCTCAGGCAA
>RECI01000094.1 GCA_007694095.1 Balneolaceae bacterium
AATTTGCTGATGATCGGGGGTGAGGTAATAAACCCGTTCCTCCTCAATCTCTTTTTCGGTTCTTTCCCAGTAGTTCCGCTGGTAATAGGGATCAGTGAAGTAGATACCGCCTTTCGGATCTACCCAGAGGTCATTTGGCCCATTCAGTTGTTTACCATTGAACTCATTTACGAGAATTGTAACTTCTTTATTATCGGGCGAAATGCTCCAGATTTCGCCATTCAGATCGGCACACGTCAACAGATTTCCATCATGATCAAAATACATGCCGTTGGAGCGTCCGGTTTCATCCATGAAAAGTGTCAATTCTCCGTCAATACTGTATTTCCAGATATGATCATTAGGCTGATCGGTAAAATAGACATTCCCGTCCTTATCAGTGGCAGGTCCTTCGGTAAAGGAAAACCGATCTGAAATCAATATCAGTTCTGCACCATCAGCGATAATATCGCTATTCTGAGCCATCAGGGGATGGGCAATCATAACCGGGATAATTGTTACGGCTAAAAACAATTTACGGAAGCGACAAAGCAGAATATTCATTTTCATGGGTAATAGGGTAATGGGTTTGATATTGTTTACAGTTGTTACTTAAACCGCATTATCTCAAATAAAAACCAAATCTCTAACCGACTGATTCATTATTCTATTTTTAAAACAATATGATAATGTTGAATATAGCCGATTCACTCCAAAATTTCCTGACGATTATCGTCAGGTTGAATAGCATTTTGATTCGAATCGCATCAAGCCGCTCACAGAGATCTTAAAATCGCGATGATTACATCAAGAATTTTTGGCTTCTACCGGAAGATAAGAAAGTCCCCAAAGTCACGTAATACATACTCCCGGGAAACAGTGAATGGTACTTATAGCAAGTCGATGGTTGCACAAGGAAAGTGGACAAAATCAGTCTTCCAGAATCTTCTTCAGATTTTCTCCCTCTTCTCTCATATGCTCCCTCACAGCCCGGAATTTCTCTTTATTCAGTTTTCATTCATATCAAAAGCGAATGCAACAATCTTTTCGACAAAGAGATCCGGAGCTGAGTTCATTGCCACATGACCGTGCCCCTGGAATGATTCAATCCGGCTGTTTGGCAGCATGTCATGGACTGCCCTGGTCACTTCTTTGAAGAACGCCGGGCTCTCACTTCCGGTCAGCAATAAGGTTGGAGTGGTCATATCGGCAAACTGCCCCGGATCGAATGTAAACCGGGTCGGTGTTACTGTCTCACGCAGCAATGTATGGGCTGCATCCACCCGGGTTTGCCAGTTTGGTGCTGATCTCAGCACCTCGATTTCATCCCGGGAAATTCGGGCGACTTCCTTCAAAAACAGTTCAAGTAACTTCTCATTGTTTCCTTTCGCCAGAAGAATCTCCATTTCTTCAATCACATCATCGGATACGAATTGGTGCTGAGTAACCCGAAAGACCGGTTCGTACAGGATGAGTTTGTGAACATGGTATGTTATCAGGGAAGCTCCCAGGGCACAGAAAGCGCCATATGAGTGGCCCAGCAGAGTAACCGGTTCATTGATTGAGTCCGCGACTGCAGCTACGTCCTCAAACTCCCGTTCCGGCATATATGGGCTGACATCGCCGCTTCCGCTCCGCCCGCGGCGATCTATTGCATACACCGTAAAATGCTGCGACAAAGTGGGGCGAATATCAAAGAGTTCCCACCGGGTATGGTCGCCCGCACTGCCGTGAACGAGTACAAGAGACGGGCCGCTGCCGGTTCGTTTGAAGGCAATTTCGGTACCGTCTTTTGAGATAACTGTTTCCATATTCACGCTGTTCTCCTTTTCAGGTTGATGCATGCTTTTCAGCGAAGAACCGGATCATCTCTTCGGCAACTGCACCCGGCTGAGTCATAGGGCCGAAATGAGCGGCATCCGTGATTCGGCGTACCGTGGCGTCTGGCAGGTGCCTGGCAACATGCTGAACGGAATTATCAAACCATTCACTCGACCGGTCACCATGCAACAACAGTACCGGCATCGTGATTTCCCCAAGTGTTTCTGGAGATGTAGCACCCGGCTGGCCGGAACCGGATGCCTGTTTGCTCTCCTGAAGAAAGAGGGGAAGCCGCTCTGCTGCGGCCTCCCAGAACTCAGCAGGAGCGCCACTGTCCAGGTCTTCCCGGGAGTAAATGACACTGCTCCCTTCAATAAATGTGCGGGCAGCTTTTACAAGATTTCCATCAGCCACATGCTTGCCAACACCGCCGAATACCTCGCCCATCCGTCTTCCATCTTCCTTGCTCATCATCTCACCGGCACCGGGTTCATAAACGGCAACAGCGAATACTGCGACGGTCTTACTGGCTGCAACACGCGCCCAAAGGGCACTGCCCCATCCCAATATACCTACAGGTTCCCCGATGCTTATGGCAAATGCTGCAACATCTTCCACCAGCCGGTCTGGCGAATGATCGGGATGATCACCGCTCAAACCTCTGCCCCGGGTATTGAGCATACAGCAAGTGAATTTTTCACTCAGAAATGGCACAATCCTAAGCCAGCTTGTTTCACTGTCGCCCGGACCTGCTGGAAGCAGCAGCAGCGGAGGCCCCTGCCCGTGAACCCGTGCGGTAATTTCGGTACCATCTTTTGAACGAGCTTTGTGGATGTCCATTTCCTGGATTGTGATGGGTGTTTTTTCTTTATTCATGGTATCGTTATTCTTTGACGTTTGATGATTAACAGGGATTACAGTTTTTCACTTATAACCCTGAATATGGCAGGCTTCGTTAGCCATTGCCAGATAGAAAGAATTCAGTAAGATGTGTAAGGCTGTTCAGTAATTCTTATGGCACTCTTTCTAAATATAAAAGCCCAAAAAAAACCTTTACCCTATCAACTCCGCTTTACTGCTGCAATACAGACCGATTCAAGCTGAACCCGGTCTCCGTCATCATCAAATACAGGGTCTATTTGTCTGAGCTCTCGAACTACTGTAAACCAATGTGATTGCAGGACGGTCTTCCACTCATCAATACTGTAGAGGTTAAATCCGAACTTTGTGAAAGGAAATTGAAGCATGCTTTCGCGGGTTCGCATGCCGGTATAGAATATTCCATCGGGCTTAAGTACCCGCCCGATTTCATTCAGGTGTTCTACCGGGTCATTCCAGAAATAGATTACCATGTTGCAGAATACGGCATTGAATGAGCTGTTTTCAAACGGAAGCTGGTTGCTGTTGCCCGTATGTAGTGTTAGCTGCTCGGATTCAATAAGTTGTTTGTTGTTAGTTTTGGCCAGTTTTGTCATCTCCGGTGAGTGATCGATACCAGCAACCCGAAGCCCATCGGCTTTGGCCAGCAAATCAGGAAAATGGGTACCACTTCCAAAACCGATCTCCAGTAGGGAATCATGATCTTTTATCTGCATAGATTTCATCACCAGATCGTAGAGCGGACGATTGCCTTCTCCCATCTTTTCTGCGATGGTACCGGCAAAATCACCGGAGGGTTTTCTAAGTTGTTGAGCGAAGAATTTGAGGTCATTCATGATAGTGACATTTGTTTTCTGTTTTTTTGTATCAGCAACATGCGGATTTGCTAACCTGCAGCATTGGCAGGGTTATTCAAATCGGTTGGATACAGAACGTGATCGTCACAGAACCTCTATATTATTGGTTTTTTTTCTGTTTCTTGCAAGTCGTTTTTCCTAGTAGAATACCGATAAATGGCATACAACATATCATTTTATGGCAATTATTGCCGTGGAATGATATTCTGATTCACATGGAAAAAATTGTCGGGGTCGTATTTGGCCTTCACTTTCTGCAGCCGTTTGTAATTCTCTCCATAAGTTGCCTTAATACGATCCTCTCCTTCTTCCATCATAAAATTGATATATGCTCCACCAAGAGTATAGGGGTGAAGAGCTTCCCAGTAATCCAGTCGCGATACCATTTCATTGTTGTTTCCACCTGATCGATGGGCCAAAAGAGCGGGCCGGCAATAACATTTTTTATTGGATGTAATTTATACTCGAAAGAAGTTACTACACCGAAATTACCACCGCCACCGCGAAGTGCCCAAAAAAGGTCGGGGTTTTTGTCTTTATTTGTATGTACAAAGCTTCCATCCGCGAGTACCACATCCGCACTTAGCAGATTATCGATAGTGAGCCCAAATTTACGGGTCAAGTAACCGTGACCGCCGCCGAGCGTCAGGCCTCCCACTCCGGTTGTGGAGATTACGCCACTCACCGTTGCCAGGCCGAATGCATGTGCCGCGTGATCCACATCCCCCCAGGTGCATCCACCTTCAACACGGGCGGTTTTACTGAACGGGTCTACCCTCACCCCGTTCATGGATGACAAATCAATTACCAAGCCTTCATCTACAAGTGCCAGCCCGGGGCCATTATGTCCCCCACTTCGAATAGAGACTTCCATCTTTTGTTCTCGGGCGAAGTTCACTGATGCGATCACATCCGCCACATTAGCACATTTGGCAACCAGTACCGGCCTCTTGTCAATCATTGCGTTGTATATGGTGCGTGCTTCTTCATACTCCGGAGAGTCCGGATTAATCAATTCTCCCCGCAATGAAGCGGCAAATATCTGAATTACTTCCTCATCTATCGTTAATGTTTCAGTATCGTTATCTGAATAGGAATATTGTTTACTCATAATAGTTTTATGTTTAAGGTTTTACCATAATTTTAAATGTGGGGACAGGGGTTCGAAGACCGGAGACAGAGGACTAATAACCGTATTTTTTCTTGTTAATTAGGAAAAACTGAAGTAAACTCAATTAGGCTGGTTTTGGCATCTCAAAACCAAGTGCTGCTATATATAGATGGCTGATGTATACAAGTTCTAATGGACACTTAGGTCCTCCTTCTTCGGTCTTTTCAGATCTGTCCATTCCCCATCGGGATACCCGCGGCAAAATAGATGGTAGTACCATGTTAATAATTTACAGACTGCCTTAATGTGACTTTTACCAGTCACATTTACATATATAAGCCAAAAAAAAGAATTGATTCTATCATTGGATATTTTAAGCCCCATTAAGAAACAGATGAAAGGACTTCCGAAGTCTCTCTTCTTTTTTTTAAAAATCTTCGATACGATAAACTGTGAGGTATTCATTTGCAACTCCGTAATACTTCGAAAGTCTATCGCTTGATCCGCATTTAAAAAAAAGACAGAAATCAGACCTGAATAATGGTCTGCATATAGGTATTTTCGATGATTGCCGTTCCATCTTCAGCAATGTTGTACAAAATTTGACTTGCGATGATCAGATAGACCGACTTACAAATAGTGGAAAATCGGTCATTCGGTCCATCGATCTACCGCAAATCATGAATTGTCTTAACGATGGTGGGTTGAGGGTTTACAATGGTTCTGTTCTTGTTTTTTAAAGATGATCACGCTCCATTGCCTTGAGGCAGCCCGATGGCGTGCTCTGTTAGCACCGGAAAATATTGCTGCGTACTGGCCGGATTTAATTTTTCATCAAGATATTTACTCAGCCTGTCGATTGAAGGAGCTTCATACAGGCACACCGCCTTACTCATGTCGGTCGATGGATAAAACTGGTGTACATGCAAATCATCCGGCAGTGGAAATACCTCTTCTGCACATTTCTGAAATTTTTCAGGATCGTGGATTTTGTGTTCTATGGCTATATACATTTGATTCACCTTTGGTTTAAATGGTGCGACCTGTCAGCGTCCGCAAGACCTGACAGCATCGCGCTTCAATTGTTGAACTCTGCCAGGATTCCGGGAAAAACACCCGGAAACTCTGGCAGGTTCAGGTTCAACCGTAACGTAAACATTGCAGGCCAGCCCTGCTTTGTTTAAACGTTCAAAGATTTTGCTAAGAGGTTTTTTTAGCCTCTGCTGGTGTTACTCCATACTGCTTTTTAAATGCGTGAGTGAAATGGGAATGGTTTTTTAAACCGCAATCAAAAACAATTTCTGTTACCGTTTTGTCGGTTTTTTCAAGCAGATATTTTCCATACTCAAGTCTTTTCTGGGTTAGCCATCTTCCGGGAGTTGTCTCGTATATATTTTTGAAATCCCTTTTGAATAATGAAAGGCTGCGTCCGCATAGCCGCGCAAACTCTTCCAATTTCATTGGGTATGTGAAGTTGGACTCCATGACCGCCTGTAATGAGGGACGGGAAGAGTTGCAAATTTCATGAAAATACCCGGCGATTGCGCCATTTTCCGGCATGGCGGCCACAATCATAATTAATTCTCTGAACTTCAGTTCGGCCAGCTTCTTCCCGGTCTTGCCTGAATTTGATATGTATGAAAGAAATGATAAAAAATAAGATTGAAGTATTTCGTTAATCTGAATGCGAAGTATTGGTGCCGGATCGGGATCATCATCTGCCGAAGAGATCTCAAGCTGATTATTTATGACGGTAGATTTGATAAAATCATCGGGCAGAAACATAAAGAGAGAACAGAATTCATCATCAAAATACTGATATATGGAATGGGCACCTTTTTTTACAAAAATACAGTCACCAGCACCTGCCATTACCTCTTTATCCTGTGCAAACCATTTTTTTTTGCCCCTCATCACATACACAAAATAGTTGTGATGTGTCCACATATCGAATCTTGAGTGGCTCAGCGGACACTTATAGTCGGCAAATACCAAATCGTTTACAATCAGCCGTTTATTTGCAGGCAGCTCCTTCATAAAGTCATATACATTCAGCATAATCTTATAGTTATGTTATAATATTCAATTATTGTGGATAATCGGTCGTAACCGGTATACAGGGAATACCCGTGGAACTGAGTTACGATACGGGTAGAATCCTCAAAAATCATGGTCTGTTCAGCATTTCTGCTGCAATACAAACCGATTCAAGCTAAACCTGGTCCCCATCCTCATCTAAAGGCAGTTGGCTGCTGTGAACTGTATCAACATCAATCTTATTGATGTTTTTTGCCAGTTCTCTCATCCCCGGTGAGTAATCAATGCTGCTCACATTTATATCATTTGCCTTAGCCAGTAAATCAGGAAAATTGTTACCACTTCCAAAACCGATCTCCAGAATGGAATCATGATCTTTTATCAGCATCAGGTGAATTCGGAATGTAGGTTCACCGAATTCTAAGAGTCACTCATTTCAAAAACTTCGTCAGACAAATAACGAAGCCCTGTATCACATAACAGGGTTACTACTTTCTTTCCTTTGCCCAGCCGTTTGGCTATACGTATGGCAGCGGCCACATTGGCACCAGAACTGGGGCCGGCAAATAATCCCTCATGCCGGGCGAGTGCGCGGGTAGTCTCAATGGCTTGTTCATCAGTCACTGCTTCGATCTCATCGATAAGATCAAGCCGGGCGGTTTCCGGCACAAAACCAATCCCAATCCCCTCGATGCGGTGTCCGCCGGTGGATCCACCCGAAAGGTTTCTCGATGCGGCCGGTTCTACTGCAATAATAAGGGTTTCGGGTGCTATGCCTTGATCCTTCAGTACATATGCCACCCCTGAAAGGCAGCCGCCGGTACCCACCCCCATCACAAAGGCATCCCATTTGCCAGCTTCATGCAGTTCAAGGCCCAAATCCCGGTAGCCAGCGGCATTTGCAGGATTCCCGAACTGGTTGGTCCAAAAGGTATCCGGATCACGCTCCAGCTCACGAACCCGCTTAAGAGAACGTTCAACAAGTTCTGGTGTGATGCCCTTGCCGTGGCTTGGCATAATTTCCAGTGTGGCACCCAGCGCTGCCATAGTCAGGCGTTTTTCGATGGAGATGGCATCTGTTGTTACAAAATGTGCCTTATAGTCTTTGGGCCCGCACACCATGGCTAGGGAACTTCCGGTACTACCGCCAGTAACCTCAACAATACGCATACCGGGTTTCAGTTTACCGCTCTTCTCACCTTCTACAATCATCCCAAGAGCCATTCGGTCTTTCATGCTTCCGGTTGGATTGGCGCCTTCCCACTTTACCCATATTTCTGCACCAACTGGATCTGGCAACTGACGCAGCTTTATAAGCGGGGTATTGCCAATGGCAAACAAACTCTTAGGTTCAGATCTCATTTGCGGATTGTTCGGATTTATTACAGATGTCAAAGCATGGGCTGGCGCAATCATAGCAAGTGATCCTGCTCCGGCGAGCCTCAGGAAACTCCTGCGGGAACGGTTGGTGGAAAGTGGGTTGCGGATGGTCATAGGTTTTGAATTCGGTTGCATTAATTACAATCATCATCAGAAATCCCCCCTATTACAGGGGCCATTTCGATAATGAAACATATTCACCTCTAAAAGCCAAAATACAAACAATCTAAAATTAACTACTTATTCAGAAGACCACCACAAAGGCAGAATCACGGCCCGTAAACCTCATCTCCTTTGTCAAAGACACGTTAACGTTGTCAAATGCCGGGATTTTCCTGTCGGCGGCAGACAATGACAGATTGATCGTCTTTTTAGAGCCAATATTATGATCCATCGGCAAAAAACCGGCCTGTACAACCAGCCTGTCGGGGATCTCCTTCGTTTTTTGACTCACCGCGACTACGGCTTCTATCATACAATACGCTTCGCCGGGATTTTCACCGGTTGCCAGCCCTCCCGGCTCCACGGTAAATACATCCGTATCGGTTGACCACCACTGCCATTCAATGTCAAAATCATCAGGGTCTAATGTCTCTCCTGTCGCTGATAACAGGACAACGGAAAAATCAAGTTGTTCACCTTCAGCAATTTCAGCTGCTACAGGATGAATGGTAATTGATGAAACCTGGTCGGTTTGCGGGCCGGTGGCATCATCATCGCTACATCCGTTAAACATTAAAAAGCAAATACTTAAACCTATGAATGCACTTAGATAAAAGGACAGAGTTATTTTTACGTTTTTCATTGGACAATCGGGTTTATTTCGGTTTCCATTTAATTGCCTGAGTTCAATTAAAAGCATCAGCATAGTTGATGTAAAGACTGCTTTAGATAAATCATTGCCATGGGAACACCATTGAGGCAAGCGTGCGCAGCTCTTATTCTAATGGGATAACGGATTTGGATAACTTATTCGCAACGCCTGCACCAAAAGTATACCTTTGGAAGTGGTCTTTCGGACTCTTCAGTATTGCGCTACTAAATGCTATTTTTTAATTGAACTCAGGTTGACAAATATTTAAAGTTCTGCAACTACTTCATCAAAACCTTTCAATGCGTTACGCCTGTTAGGGGTTCTCTCCATGGAAGTCTCGAACGCATTCTGTGCTTCCTCATACCTGCCTTCCAGATAGAGCATTTCTGCTTGCAATTCCCGTACCGGTAAAACTTCGCCCGGAGTAATCGGGTGTTTGTCCATCGACTCCTCCAGGTCGGCAGCTTCGCTGATCAATGCAAGTGCACTTTCTGTTTGCCCGTTTTCATAGAGAATCCATGCATCTGTTGCCATTGAGAGGGCTTCCGTCATATACGACCAGTATACATCGCCGGCATTTCGCATATCCTGTACCGCTTCACTGATTTTGTCGCGCTCTTCTGCTGCCTGTTCAAGATCTCCGGACCGTGCTGCTCCCAGCCCGCGGGCGTAATAAAAAATCGCTTTGGCTGCCGGATAATTATCCCATTGTACAGCTTCGGGATAATACGGACGCAGTTGAGCTGCTTCATCCCACTTTTGCTGTTCAAGGTAATACCGGGCTTGTGCTGCGGCAATTCCGTATGCAGTAGCGAAATGGGGCTGGCCCTCTTCTATTGCACGAACTTTTCCGAGTGTTTGGCGGGCTTTTTCATACTCACCAAGCTGCAGATAGGCATACATCATATAATCGAGTGCATGGGGATAGTGTAACGATGTTATGCCCCTGTAGGGATTCCGGAGTGCTGCCTCAGCCGAACGCTCGTTCCAGTCTGCCGTATCTTCCCAATAACCAAGCCTTACAAAAATATGGCTCGGCATGTGCAGCGCGTGAGGCGTATCAGGTGCAAGCTGATCGTATTTCCTTGCAATATCCTCTGCCATGTGCGCCAGGTAAGAACTGTCGTAGGCGTGTATCAGGTAGTGGAACAGGCCGGGATGCTCGGGGTAATCCTCAAGAAATTTCTCCATCAATGCTCCTGCCCTTTTTTCGCGTGTAAAATCACGTTCCTGGTGTGGTGAAAAGTAGGTCATCGCATAGGAAATTTCAGATAAGGCATAAAATGCAGCAGCATCCACATCATCTGGCAAAGTTTCGTGCCGTTCTCTTGAAGCTTCCATCCATGCTCTTAGTCTTTTTTGATGATCGCCAGGACGATCGGCTGCGGGAGGATCGGGGTCGGTAAAAAATGCGGCTACTGTAGAAATAAATGCCTGTTCACGATCGGTAGCGGCACCCAGTGCCCGTGAAGACTGGACAGCTTCTTTACCACGAACCATGTCATCGTCACTCGTTGGTGCCCAAAGCGGCTGAAAGCTTGTCATCGCTATCCCCCAGTGTGCCATAGCACATTCCGGGTCGGCATCTGCAGCAGCTTCAAATCTGGGTTGAGCCTGTGAATACATCATGTGATGAAGGTGAGCCAATCCCATTTCAAATTCTGCCTGGGCTGTTTCATTGCACGAAATTGGAAAGTCCACCACTCCATGCTCATGGTTCATTTCATGTACCTGCTGATGATCACTGCAAGCTGATATTATCATCATTAACATCAACACAACAATGCCAAATAACTGTGATATCGAAAATAAACGCTGAATTCCGTCGATCACGGTATTTGTATCTCTTTTTTTACTGATTGGTTGCATTTTATTATTCTGCTTATTCTGCATGACAAGTACCATTTGTTGAATAAAGGACATAATTAAACTTTATACCCGTTTTGATTGGTATAAGTCTGTTTCATTTGTTTTATTTAAACATCAGGGACATATGCATTGCCCGTTTACTAAGAAAAGCGGAAAATCTGATAAAATGTAATCATTTTTTAAATAAAAAATTAAAATATTGCCCTGCAACATGTTAATCGTCTTCATAACAGAACGCCCATAAATAAATCAATGATGGACAAGGGCAAAATTACTCAACTGCTTCAGGCGCATTCCTCGGGCGATCCCGGGGCAATGAATAAACTGATGCCACTGGTTTATGATGAGATGCAGAAAATGGCACAATACCGATTGAAAGGAGAACGTCCCGGGCATACACTGAGTGCAAAAGGACTTGTTCATGAAGCTTTCTTAAAACTGGTGGATTTTGACCGCATTGACTGGCAAAACCGGTATCATTTTTTTGGAATCGCATCCCAGGTAATGCGCAATATTCTGGTTGATTATGCGATAAAACAACAGGCCCAGAAACGTGGCGGTGACAGGCAACGTGTTACACTTGGAGAATCTGACGCTGTAACCGAAATAAAACTTCATGATATTCTTTCAATCCATCAAGCCCTCGAACGCCTTGAAGACCTTGAGGAACGCCAGGTGCGTGTTGTAGAATGCCGGTTCTTTGGAGGGCTAACGATTGAAGAAACTGCAAATACTCTGGGGATTTCAACCCCAACTGTAAGCCGCGACTGGAATATGGCACGTGCCTGGCTGAACCGGGAGCTGAGCGCTGAGCATTAGTGTCTTTACATTTAGCTTCCGGCCAAATATGGCAACTAAACTCAAAATCCAGGCACCAAATTTTAAACATTAGCAACCCATATTTTTGGTCTCAATGTTCAGAAATATCAGAATATTGATACCAACATAATGATATTTTTGATATTAATGAACAGGCGTAAGTTAGTTTCAGATGTAATTAAAGAAGAATTGGACGAATTATATCGCAATATAACAAACTTCCAAAAGTCACTTACACGCTAAGCGCATTGCGCGCTGTGCTCAGCATATCGAATCATGACTAAAAATTCCAACTGGAACCGGGTAAAAGCAATCTTCTCGGAAGCCCTTGAGCTGGCTGGAGAAGAACGCATCAAATACATCAGAAATGAATGTGGAAGTGACGAAAACCTTTTGAAGGAGGTTTTATCGTTGATTGATGCACATCAAACACAAGGGCCACTGGATCAGTCGATAGAAGAGCTCAAGGAAACTGTATTATCGGAAATGGGTACCGGAGGAATAAATGGAGAAATTGTAGGACCGTATAAAATTCTTGAAGAGCTTGGCCGGGGGGGAATGGGCCGCGTTTATCTTGCTGAGCGGGCCGATGAACAATTTCAGCAAAAAGTTGCATTGAAGCTATTGTATAACGGTTTTACTCACGAAAACCAAACTCTTCGATTTCTAAATGAACGTCAAATCCTGGCCAGCCTGAATCACCCGAATATTGCAGTGTTGCTCGATGGTGGTATTACCCAACACGGCCAGCCCTGGTTTGCCATGGAATATGTGGAGGGTTTGCCCCTCGATCGCTTCTGCAATGAAAATCAGTTAACCATAAACCAGCGACTTGAGCTGTTTTTGGATGTATGCGAAGCCATCCAGTATGCCCACCAAAAACTGGTTGTGCATCGCGATATCAAGCCCTCCAATATTATGGTAAAAACCGATGGTACGGTAAAACTGCTGGATTTTGGAATTGCCAAGGGGCTAAACCATAATCATATGTTAGAAGGTCAGGCACCGGTTACCAAAACCGGCCTGCTTCCGCTAACTCCGGCTTATGCAAGTCCCGAACAGGTGAAAGGTGAATCCGTAACAACCACCTCAGATATCTACCAGCTTGGTGTGGTACTTTATGAACTGCTAACAGGATGCCCTCCTTATGAAGTTACTGGAAGAACTCCCAGTGAAATTGAACAAATAATCTGTGAACAGGCACCTACCCGGCCAAGTACGGCAGTTACAAAAATTAATGTTGATGATAAAAATGAAAGTATTCCTCCTGTCGAAAAAGGCTCAGCACAGACTTTAGAGCTCCGGACACTTCAAAAAAAATTAAAAGGTGATCTCGACACGATCATTCTGAAGGCGATGAGAAAAGAACCCGGCCGCCGCTACAACTCGGCTCAGCAATTTGCGGAGGATATCAGGTTATATCTTTCCGGCAGGCCGGTTACGGCACACCCGGACTCTCGAATTTACAGAACCAAAAAGTTTATTCGCCGCCATTCTATGGCAGTAGTTTCAGCTGCAGTTATTCTAATATTACTGTTAGGTTATGCTTTCACCATCACCTGGCATTCGCAGCAAACCACTGCTGCCCTGTATAAGGCTCAGCAGGAAACAGCAAAAGCAGAACAAGTTACCGGTTTTCTGATGGGTTTGTTCGAAGCTGGACGGCCAGGTGTGTCGCAGAATGAAAACATTACGGCCAGAGAACTTCTTGAACGTGGAATCGAACAGGCTGAAAATCTTGAAGGCCAGCCTGAAATTCAGGCTCAATTATTTGAGGTGGTTGGTCGAGTTTATCATAGTCTGGGCATGTACGATGAAGCCGGATTGCCGCTGAAACAGGCACTGGATATACGAAAAAATAAATTTGGTGATGATCATCCACAGGTAGCTCAAAGTTTGCATTTTCTCGGAATATTACTTCACCAAACCGGTGAATATGAAGAAGCAGAACGCCTGCTAAGAGAGTCTGTTGACATGCATCGTGCTCACTTTGGAACAGAACACGAAACTGTTGCAGCGGGTCTCAACAGCCTTGCTATGGTTCTGCACTCCACCGGAGAATTTGATGATGCTGAAGCCATCTACAGAGATGTGCTTTCCATGCGAAAAAAATTGTTTGGAACAGAACATTCCAGCATACATTCAACGCTTCAACGGTTGGGCAATCTGTTGCAGGATCAGGGGAAATTTGAAGAAGCAGAAAAAAAACTCAGGCAGTCTCTCGAACTTGGCATTAAACTGAAGGGGGAAAACCATATAGATGTTGCAACCGATATGATAAGCTTTGCATTATTATTGCAGCGATTGGGTAAACTGGATGATGCCGAACAATATAACATTCAAGGCCTGGAAATCTACAGGGAGGCTCTTGATGACGACCATCCGCATCTGGCCGCTGCCATCAATAACCTGGCTGTAATTTTTTATGAGCAGGAAAAGTATGATCAGGCATTGATTTTATACGATGAGGCATTGGATAAATACAAGGCTATTCTTGGCGATGAGCATCCGGGTATTGCAACAATGATGAATAATATGGGTGCAGCTTACAGCCTGAACGGGAATTACGGGCGTGCTGAGCAGTTATACCGGGAATCGCTTGCCATGCGTCTCGATTTACTCGGCCCGGAACATCCCGATGTAGCCGGATCGCTGAATAACCTTGGCTCACTATTGCGAAGGACAGGTAACTACCAGGAAGCGGAAACGCTTCTGGCCAATGCTATAGACATCCGCCGTTCAAGGCTGGGGGATGAGCATCCGGCACTGGCAAGAAGCATGAGTCATCTTGCAAGGGTTTATATGGATCTGGGTGAACCGGAAGATGCCGAACCATTGCTTTGGGAAGCCCTCAACATCAGGAATAAAGCTTATTCCCATGAGCATCCCGAAATTGCTGAATCTCTCAGTCTGTTAGGTATATGTATGGTGAAGCTTGGTGAATATGAAGATGCTGAAAAAAAGCTTCAGGAAGCATATTCACGACTCAAAAACATTCAAAATAGCCATGAACGACACTGGCATGAAACCTTACACGGCCTTGTAAACCTCTATGAAAAATGGGACCAGCCTGAAAAAGCAAACCAATACAATTTGATGCTGTCATCTGCTAATTGATTCGGTTTCAGAATTACGACCAATAAAGCTCATGGCTATCAGCCGACAGCTTTCAGAGGGGGTGAAAGAGTTTACAAAGCTGGTTTCAATGTTTATAAGACAACATTCCTGACCAAAAAAAAATTATCTATTCTTCAGCATTCAGCGGACTCAACAGGTAATCAATCCTGTTAATTTTATTGGCCGGAAACCCACTCCGTTTGGCATGTTCAAGAATTAGATCTTCGTTGTCGGCCAAATACACACAATGGGTTTTGTTATTGCTGATATATGAATGTACCCATTGAATTTCGGGCCCAATATCTCTTAATGCACGTACCGATTTTAGTGCAGCAGCTTGCCGGTCACGTCCTTTTAACTTTTCTACTCCGGGAACCTCACGTTCAATTACATATTTTGGCATGATATTATCAATTTGAATTTTGCTAGTTTAAGGTGCATTTCCTTTACTTACTTTTTAAAGCCAAAATATCTAGGAAATTTTATCAAAAAATATGAAACTACAGGAAAGATTGTTGAGGACGTATTGTCCAGATTGTTTATTTGATTTACGACCAATGAAGCTCAGAGCTATCAGCCGTCAGCTTTCAGATTATACTTCTTGCAACATATACCAGAATACTGAGGAAACGTGACCCAGTTATAACACACTTTACATTTTTTCTGTGAGAATTCCAGGCTAGAACCATACACTGTAAATACAGCACTCTCTTAAATGGAACATTTCCGTACGGTAATACTCTTAATTGCATTGATTACAATTCTTGGTTGCAGAGAAAAAACAGAAATCCATACTGAAGGCATGCTTATGGTAAATGAAACAGATTTATATGTTAATATCATAGGTGAGGGAGAACCTTTGATTGTGCTCCATGGCGGGCCGGGACTCAGCCATGATTACTTTCTTCCGCACATTGAACTGCTTTCAGAAGAGGTGAAAGTTATTCTTTTTGATCAGCGCGGGATGGGGCGTTCATCTGTGGAACTGGACTCCACCTCCTTTTCACTGGATCTGTTGGTGGAAGACATAGAAGCCCTTCGTAAAGAACTGGGAATAGATGCCATTCACCTGATGGGCCATTCCTGGGGAGGTATTGTTGCAATGCAGTACGCCGTCACATATCCCGGCAGCCTGAAAAGTCTTATTCTTTGCAACAGTATGCCGGCAACACCTCAATTTGATGACATACTTGTTGAGAATTTTGCCCGGATTTATGAGCGGCAGAATATGGCGGACCTCGAGCCAATTCAGAATAAAATAGATGAAGGAAACCAGGATATTTCCATATTTGAGAGGTT
>RECI01000099.1 GCA_007694095.1 Balneolaceae bacterium
CCCATTTACCGGGAAATGCTGTTTGTGAAGTAATCAATTCCAAAACCTTTGATATAGAAGCGGCAATTTGTTTCGAAGTGCTGTTTTTTTTTGGTCAGATTATGAGTAAAAACCTTTATTCCTGAAACAATTTGTATTGCCACGGAGGGTCACGGAGCTGAGAAATTCCTGCGTGTATTTCCGGTACGCCAAGAAGCGTGCATGTTAATTATTAACTTAAATACCTATAAAGATGAAAGATCTTTACAGTCCAATTTGTCGTTCAGGCTGAACCATAGCTGAGACACAGCAAGGAAACAACCTGTGTTAAGTTCAGCGAATGGAGATCGATAAGCTGCCACAGTTAAGCCTCGTTACACGTTTAGGTATTGGCCACTCTCTCGGAATTGACGAAGCCTGCTATCCTGCCGGGATACAACGACAATAGGAACGGTAGGGGGTACCCGGGGTAAAATGAGGTTGCGTGTCGATGGAAGGTAGTGCATGAACTTGGGAGCCCCAAACCGGCCCTGCTTTTGTGGGGTGGACGGTGGGAGTCGGAGATGCCCATAGTAGTGATGATACCCGGAAAGCTAAAACCGGGAGGAGCGAAGGGGCATTGCTATAGTTAAGGTTTCTACGAATAAAAGCTAAACAGAATTGATGGAACATCAGCAAAAAGTTGGAGCAACCGGACAGGGGAACCTGAACAAGCGGCGGACAAGCCAATTGCCGGATGCAGAAAGAGCACAGATATTACGGGAGAAACTATATCAAAAAGCCAAACAAGAGCCTGAATTTCGGTTCTACATCCTCTACGACTGGGATCTGCATGGGCGAGGGTTCCGTTACTGGAACATCACGGCCAGTAAGAAGTCAGAGCAGAAGGTACGAAGCAAACTCAGAGACTACCTCAAACATGGTGGGCACCTGCCCCCTGAACAGGTAGCCAACGAGCTGAACCGAATGCTTCGGGGATGGTTGAATTACTTCGAGATGGAAGGGATCAGCTATCCAACCATGAGCAAACGCCGCCTTCGGTATTATCTGCAAAACAGACTGCATCGATATTATGGGCGTAAAAGCCAACGAAAAAGTAAATTGTACAGAGAAAATGCCTTTGAGGTTTTGGTTACAAAGCACGCGCTGATTGATCCAACAAAATACTCTAAACTGGCAATATAATTGTGAAAGCTGCTGATGAAAGCTATAGGAAAGCCGTATGCGGGAAAATCGCACGTACGGATTGACGAGGGGGTCAGGTGAATATCTCAAGGCTGAAATAGTGTGGCACCGATGAGAAACCAATCGGCAAACAGAGAAAACAAACCTCAGCCTAACAGGAAAACACCTGACTCTACTCTACTGTCTCCGTGGCAATCGTTTCAGATTTAGAATACCGGGCTTCAGTGTTACAGATACGGATTGAATGTAAATGCAGATGTAAGATAAACGCTAATCACCCTCATTTCCATTTTCGTCATCATCACCGTCATCAATATCATCGGGTTCGGGTGAAAGGGGTATACTGGCATGGGCAACTCCGTCTATACGGACTGTTACACTAACCGAATTGCTTTTAAATCCCGATTTTCTCGCCTGGATCGAATAACTCCCCGATGGTATATCATCAAAATAAAAGGTGCCATCCGAATTAGTCAGGATTGAATTTGTGGGAGGTGTAGTTGTGATGTTGGCGTTGTATACCGGTTCATCTGTTTGGCTGTTGAGTACGAACCCTTCAATACTGCCAAAGGTTTCCTTGTCAATAGCATCTTTTTCACAAGAAACAAGCAGTACTAATAGCAGAAACAGAGCAGAAAATCTAATTCCTGGCATAAATATTACTCCTCTTCAGTTATAATCAGGTTATCATTATCCGTTTGATGAATTGTTATCACTCTTTTTATATTACGAAAAATCAAATAAAACTCATTGGTTTTCTTCACTTTTTGGTCATCAAACAGCTTAAATGAAAACATATTCATGTATAACGACGGGTGTATTGTTAATCTGTTCTCTGTTCCTTCCATAACTATTTCGGTTACTGCCAATTGTCCGCCCGATTTTATCTCTGCCAGGTTTTGATTTCCCGACATCCTGATTGTTGACATACTTTCTGAATCAGGTCTGCCGCTCTGTGAAACGGAAGCGGAATTTCCGCTACCAATCTGGGTAATTGCAATCCTGTTATCCAAATTGGCAGTTTTATTTGATGTTTTGGTCGTATCCTGCGAAACCATGGATGTTTCAAAAAAGAATGGCTCAAGAGTTGCAGCATTGGTACTTTGAAGACCACAAAAGCAGAGAATCAATATTGAAGTGAGGATAAACCTGCAAATGAACGTAATCTTTATTTTCATGACAGATTAACGTTTTGGTTTTCCTTTTGCTATTCCGTTTCCCGGTACTGAGCTGCCGGCCTCTGTGGATGCAGTGTTCTGATTTCCGCGTTGTGTGATTACAGCCTGGTTCCCGTTTCCGTTTTGATGAATAACGGCTACCTGTGAGTGTCCGTTTTGAGAGATGGAAGCGGCGTTGTCAGAGCCTTCCTGTAAAATAAAAGCCAATAAACCATCTGTAGAAATATCACCTCTGCAAGGAGCAAACGGAGGCGGACAAACATCCGGGTTGCCGGGAGGATGAAACGGAATACCGGATTTATCACTGTTTCCGCCGGAGCCATTCTGTTCAATATCAGCACTGTTTTTGTTGCCAACCTGTTTTATTTCGGCGTGATGAGAACCGGTTTGAGTAATTTCGGCCATATTAAAATCACCGGTTTGAACGATCGAAGCGAAAGTGCTGTGACTGAGATTACTGCTGAACGGTGGAGGATTGCTTTTGCCAGGTGGAAATCGGGTGCCGGTTAATCCAGAGCCCGATAGCTGCGTGATGGATGCCTCGTTAAAATCGCTTGTTTGGCTGACGGTTGCGTAATGGCCGCCGGCCTGTTCAATATAAATCTTGTTCAGAGTTCCATCCTGAACAAGATGATAATAGCTGTGTGGGTCAATTTGTACAATGGTCGTTTCATTTCTTTGCCCGTAGAGGAGTACTGTAAACATCATCGTAAAAACCGGTAAGAACAGATAACGTGCCATTATTTGAAAATTCATTACTTGCGGATGATTACGGTTATTTGCTGACCTGTCAGTATGCGGCAGCTCCTGCCCCGTGAGGGGATCCCCTTGAAAACAGCGTCACGAAGAATTACGCTCCACTATGGTGTTTATACATCTTTTCTGTTCAATTATAGATGGAATATTGCTGTTGTTTTGAAATAATTCTGCACTTTTAAATTCAATGATGTACAACATGTATTTCCATACCTCCATGCTGAGTAACCTGGATGGGATTCTCAGTAGGAACCCGCTGGTCGACTGTCGCTGTATTGTGAT
>RECI01000021.1 GCA_007694095.1 Balneolaceae bacterium
AGGATAAAGCTCATCACCACTTCCATCGATGGGCTATAAGTGGAAGCTTCATTTGATTCTTTGGTGAAGGGGTTGAGCCACTGCATCGGATTTTTGAATTTTTTGGTTAGCCAGCGCGCAGTGAACAGGATGCCTTCCTCGACACGGTCATAAAAAGCATCCACTTTTTGTACAAAAACAAGCCGTGTGGCGGGAGCGGCTTTGCGGAAAAACCAGTCCACATCAAGAGCCGTAATAAGTTCGGGTGCCAGCTTTTTCCTCAGCAGCCAGAAACCAAGGAATGTAAGAAGGCTGATCTGAATCACCTCAACCAGGTGGTAAATCGTATAAGGCTGGTAATTTACCTCAAACGGCAGGTATACATAAAGCGCGCCGGGAAACAGTCCATAGAAAATACAGGCAAAAGCGGCTATTCCCATCGCGATGTACATATTCACCGGGAGTTTTTTTACTTCAATGTCATTTTCGGTTTTATCGAACCAGGTGAAGTATGGAAGTTTTAGGCCAACACTGAGCCAGGTGCCCACGGAGGCAAGCAGGAGCATCAGCATAGCGGTTTCATTGCCTGCATAACCGGCCGCATCGATGGTCATACCTTTACTGATGAACCCGTTAAAGAGAGGAATACCCGAAATGGAAACCGCCCCAACCATGTAAAGCCCGAATACATAGGGCATCTTTTTAAAGAGTCCGCCAAGGTGAACCATCTTGCTTGTTCCGGTGGCATACAGAACGGCACCGGTACTCATAAAGAGCAGGGCCTTGTAAAGAATATGGCTGTAGGCATGCGCGGTGGCTCCGTTCAGGGCCATTTCTGTACCGATGCCGATGCCGCACACCATAAACCCGACCTGGCTGATAATATGGTAAGCCAGGATTTCGCGGATGTCCTTGCAGATTACCGCGTAAATCACGCCATAGATTGCCATCGCGGCGCCAAACCACGCCAGCACTTCCCATCCGGGAAACATCCGGATCAGTACATAAACAGCCGATTTGGTGGTAAATGCGCTCATAAATACCGACCCGGTAATGGTAGCTTTCGGGTAGGCATCGGCCAGCCAGGTGTGGAGCGGAATCACGGCAGCATTCACACAAACACCCAAAAGCATCAGCACATTGGCAATTGAATATTCCCGTGCTACGGTTTCAACAGCGAGAGAACCGGTGGTGGCAAGGTGCCACAGGATTCCGGCGAAAAGGAGTCCGCCGCCAAGAATATGATAAATAAGGTATCGCATACCGGCACCGTCGGTTTCCTTCGTGCGACGTGCCCAGATCAGCCAGGTGGAACTCACCGCCATCAATTCCCAGAAAATAACAAGGGTGAGCAGGTCGCCGGCAAAGGTTACACCCAATGCGCCGCCTGCATAGACAAGTGCGTTGCACTGTTGTCCAAGTTCTTTCATGTGAAACGCATAAATGCCGGCAGTAAATGCAGTGATCGCAAAAATAATCCCGAAAATCCTGCTGAGCGCATCCACTTTCATCATCACAAGCTCATAATTGAGGAGAGTGCCGGAAATGGAGTATCCGTCAGGTCGTATAAACACAATAATCAGTGCCAGCAGCGGAAAAACAAGAAATGCCGATGGGCGTACTTTTTCAGGCAGGAATGGCAGCAGCAATGCACCTGCAATGAGAATAACACCGGGTATGGACAGAAACTCAATCATAGTAGTTGATGTCGCGGTTTACAATGTTTTTGGCAATAAATTTTGCCACATAAATAATGGCAATACAGCACACAAAACCAAAGAGGGCATAAAAGGCAGGAATTGCGTTCCACCAGTGGCTGTCGTAACCGGCAAGCGCGGTGAATTCAAACCCGAGGGTAATCACAAATAGTATCCCAAGTATGATCCAATGGATGGTTTTCATGGTGATCCGGTATTAAAAAGTGATGCGCTGATATCTACGGCCAGGTCAAAAAATCCGAAAAAGAGATTCGGGAACAGGCCGAACAGCACGGATAATGCCGCGGTGATAACAATCGGTACCACCATCAGCGGTGAAGCCTCACCGTATTTTTCAAGCCCTTTGCCCGGTTTAAAGTAAGCACGGTAGAGGATGGGGAAGAAATAGCCCACATTCAGCAATCCGCTTACTACCAGTACGATAACCGGAATAATCATATCGCCCTCAAGCGACCCGAGCGCAAGGTTCCATTTACTGAAAAATCCGTTGATGGGAGGGATCCCCGCAAGCCCCATCGACCCTATCACAAACGCGCCCATCGTCCAGGGCATCACTTTGGCGATGCCGTCGAGGTTACTGATTTCGGTGCGGTGCAGGTTTACGTAGATGGCCCCGGCACAGAAGAAAAGGGTGATTTTCATTGTGGCGTGGGCGGCAATATGCATGATACCCCCTGTGATACCCGTGGGAGTGAGGAGCGCCACGCCAAGAACGATGTATGAGAGGTGACCTATGGTTGAATAGGCCAGTCGCCGTTTCAGGTTATCCTGGTTAAAGGCGATCAGGGATGCCACAATAATGGTAAATCCTGCCAGTACGATCAGGATGTCGCCGAGGCCATAATCTCCCATCACATCAACCCCGAATACATAACCCACAACCCGTGTTACAGCAAACACACCTGATTTTACAACGGCAACGGCATGGAGCAATGCGCTTACCGGAGTGGGGGCAGCCATCGCGGCAGGGAGCCAGCTTTGCAATGGCATGATGCCTGCTTTAACACCCACCGCACCTAAAAAGAGGATGAACAGGATGAGCATTGTGTTATGTGGCAGTTCAATTCCGCCAAATACACCGCCCGGCGTGAAGTCAATCGTGCCGGTGTAGTGATATACTAAAGCAGAGGCAGCAACCAGCAGCAGTCCGGCAGTTAAGGTGAAAGCCAGGTATTTGCGGCCGGCATCCACGGCTTCCTTCTTTTCGTTATGGATAACGAGCGGATAGGTGGCCACGGTAAGCATTTCATAAAAGAGAATAAAAGTGAGCAGGTTAGCAGAAAATGCAATACCGATGGTAGCCGACAGGCAGACCGCAAAACTGGCAAAATACCGTGTCTGTTTATGTTCGCCGGCACCGCGAACATAACCGATGGAATAGAACGAAGTAAAAATCCAGAGACCCGAGGCAATCACGGCAAAGTAAACACCGAAAGGGTCGGCTTTCAGCGCGAGCGGAAGGCCGGGGGCCAGGTCAACGAGATGCACTTCAACGGATTGGCCTTCAAGGGCACCGGGTAAAAGCAACAGGACAAGCCCGAATTTGATGACGGCGGCGAGTATTGTCCAGAACTCGCGCAGGTTCGGTTTTGCTGAACTCAGCATAATCGGAACCACCGCCACAAGCGAAACAAGCACTGCCAATAAAGGTACGAGGGATAGATCCATCGGTTGTTTTTA